>JAUWLK010000093.1 GCA_030613745.1 Flavobacteriaceae bacterium
CCATTAATGTTGAAGTTCAAAATAGTTATGAAGATAATTTTGCTTATCTTCATGCTTGGTTAGATTTTGATAAATCTGGTACATTTGAAGCTGATGAATATACTACATTGACCTTGCCAGCATATCCAGGAGCACCTAACCCTACTGTAAGTACTCAAAGTTTAGTATGGGATATTACTGCCTTAGGAGCAGATGTTATTGAAGGTGTTACTTATGCACGATTTAGATTGACAAAGGATAATGATTTAACAGCTACAGATTTTGGGGGTTATGCAACAGGTGGTGAAGTAGAAGATTATACCCTTGAAATATTTTTAGATACAGATAAAGATGGTGTCAGAGATGATGATGATGTTGATGATGATAATGATGGTATTTTAGATACAGTTGAGGACAACGGTGTTGTTGATAGAGATACTGATGGAGATGGTACACCAGATAGAATAGATTTAGATTCAGATGATGATGGTTGTTTTGATGTTACAGAAGCAGGTTTTATAGATGGTGATAATGATGGTGAAGTTGGAACAGCAGTATTAATAGTTGACCCTATTACAGGTAAAGTGATTGCTGATGTAAATGGACCAATTAATGACCCGGCTGATGCTTATGATACACCAAACGATTTAGATTTAAGTGGCACACCTGACTTCCAGGAAGCAGGAGCATCGGCAACAATAACTACCGAACCGGTAGATCAGATATTTTTATTTGGTAACACTACATTTTCAACAGTTGCCGTAGCAGATACTTACCAATGGGAAGAAAGTACAGATGGCGGAGCAACTTGGTTGCCTTTAGCAAATGCAGGAGATTATAGTGGAACAGACACAGCAGATTTAGTTGTTGCTAATGCCCTTGGAGATATTAGCAAACTTACCTATATATATCATGTTATAGTTAGTAACATTGCTTATGCATGTGATCCAACTACAACTTCGGTAGATGTGACCTATATAACACCAGATGATACAGATGGTGATTTAGTTTATGATATAGTAGATGTTGATGATGATAATGATGGTATTTTAGATATAGATGAAGGAGATATTGACACAACAGGTGATGGTATTCCAGATGTATTTACAGATTCAAATGGAGATGGCACAAGAGATTCAATTGAATTAGATGCTGATGGTGATGGTTGTTTTGATGTAACAGAAGCAGGTTTTACGGATAATGGTGCAGGTATGTTAGGAACATTAAATCCACCAACGGTTGATGCAACAGGATTAGTTACAAGTGCAGTAGATGGATACACTCCACCAAACGATTTAGATTTAAGTGGCACACCTGACTTCCAGGAAGCAGGAGCATCAGCAGTTATTACTGTAAATCCAGCAGATCAATTATTTGTATTAGCAGGAAGCGCAACATTTTCAGTGATTGCTTCTGCAGATACTTACCAATGGGAAGAAAGTACAGATAGTGGAACAACTTGGTTACCTTTAGCAAATGGAGGAGATTATAGTGGTACTACAACTGCGGATTTAACAATATCAAATTTATTGATTGGTGAATACACAAATATGTATCGTGTAATAGTTAGTAATATTGCTTACGCTTGTGATCCGACTACAACTTCACTCACAGCAACATTTGTAAATACTTTAATAGATACTGATGGTGATGGTGTATTTGATCTAGTAGATGAAGATGATGACAATGATGGTATCTTAGATTTAGATGAAGGTGATGCAACAGATACAAATGGTAATGGTATTTTTGATAGATTAGAATTAGATGCTGATAGTGATGGATGTCTTGATGTAACAGAAGCTGGTTATACAGATGGTGATGGAGATGGAATTTTAGGAACTTCTCCAGTAGTAGTAGATCCAATAACTGGAAGAATAACTGATGATGCTCTCGGACCAATTGGTGATGGTTTTACAACACCGAATGATTTAGATGGAAATGGTACTTATGACTTCCAAGAAGCAGGTACTCCTTCAATAATTACAACACAACCAGTAGATCAAGCAGTATTACTTGGAAATGATGCAATATTTACTATTGTTGGTAATGCAACTTTTTATCAGTGGGAAGAGAGTACTGATGGAGGTGGAACATGGACACCATTAATTGATGGAGGTGTTTATAGTGGTGTAACAACAAATGTACTTACTATAACAGCCCCTCCAGAGGCTATGACTACTTATAATTACAGGGTACAACTTACCTCACCTGATTTTGCTTGTGATCCAAATCCGATATTAATTTCAGATGAAGTTGAATTAATAGTTAATGTATTAGATTGGGATAATGATGGTGTTGCTGATGTTATTGATTTAGACGATGATAATGATGGTATTTTAGATACAGATGAATATGATGGACTTATACCTTTACCAGATTCAGATGCAGCTTTTGGTCCTGAGTACGATATTGATGGCGATGGTATACCAAATCAATTTGATTTAGATTCAGACGGTGATGCATGTCTTGATGTAACGGAAGCTGGATTTACAGATGGCGATGGCGATGGTTTATTAGGAAACTCTCCTGTTACTGTTGATGCCAATGGCCAAGTAACAACCGGCTCAGATGGGTATACTACTCCTAATGATTTAGATAATAATGGAGTTTCTGATTTCCTTGAAGTTGGAACAGTAGCTACAATAACTACAGACCCAGTGGATCAAGACTTTATTTTAAATGGTAGTGCAACATTTAGTGTTGTTACAAGTGGAGATACATACCAATGGCAAGAAAGTACAGATGGCATGAATTGGGTAAATTTAGTAGATGATGCAACATATAGTGGTACAATTACGGCTAACTTGACAGTATCAGGTCTACTTATTCCTAATTATTTTTCAAGCTATAGGGTTCAAGTTTCAAATATAGCATATGCTTGTGATCCTAGTTCAACTTCGCTAAGTGCTACATACAATACTTTGACGGATACAGATAATGACAGTGTATTTGATATTGTTGATTTAGATGATGATAATGATGGTATTTTAGATACTGTTGAAGGTGAATTTACAGATACAAATTTAGATGGTAATCCTGATAGAATTAGTTTGGATGCTGATAGCGATGGCTGTGCTGATACTATTGAAGCAGGATTTACAGACCCTGATGGAGATGGAATTTTAGGATCTTCACCAGTAATTGTAGATCTAGATGGATTAGTAACAGGACAAGGTGGTTATACAACACCAAATGACCTAAATGGAAATGGTGTATTTGATTTCCAAGAAGCAGGTACTCCTTCAGAAATTAACAATCAACCAGAAGATACGGAGATTGCACTTGGAGAAGATGCTACATTTGAAGTGATTGGAAATGCAACTTATTACCAATGGGAAGTTAGTTCTGATGGTGGAACTTCATGGTCAATTTTATCTGATAGTGATGCTTATGATGGTACTAATACAAACAGATTGAGAGTTTTTGCAGCTTACGGATTGTTAGAAAGTAATTTGTATAGAGTTGTGTTAAGCTCACCTGATTTTGCTTGTGATCCAAACCCTTTACTGGTATCTGAAGTAGCAATGTTATCTTTTAATACCGAAATAATTCCAAGTGGATTCTCACCTAATGGTGACGGTGTAAATGATTTCTTTACTATTCCTAGTTTAGACCAATATCCAAATTTCACTTTAGAAATATATAATAGATGGGGAAGCAAAGTTTATTCATATGATAACGCAGGAAGTTCAAACCCTCAATGGTGGGATGGATATTCAACAGGAGATTTGAATTTAGGTAACAAGAAAGTACCTGCAGGAACATATTTTTATGTTCTCCATTTTAATGATAGTAATGAAATACCTAGAAAAGGATGGGTTTATGTTAATTATTAATTGAATAAAAAATAAAAGATAGAGAGAAGTTATTCTCTCTATCTAATTATATAATATAATTGCTAGTAAAGAGTTATATAATTTAATGAAATAAGTTGGTAACTTATAACTAATGAAATGACGGTAGATCTGTCAAATTATTAAAATTTAACAAATGAAAAAAATAACAATCTTCTTAGTTTTTGGTTTTTTATTATACTTCACAAATTCTTCCGCTCAGCAAGACCCTCAGTATACACAATATATGTATAACATGAACGTTTTAAATCCAGCCTATGCTGGTTCAAAAGGGACGTTAAGTTTGGGATTATTGGGTAGAACCCAATGGACCAATGTAGATGGGGCGCCAAAAACAGCCACATTTGATGTACATGCGCCATTAGGCAAAAAAGTTGGTATGGGTTTTTCGGTAATAGCCGATGAGATAGGACCTGTGAAGGAACAAAACATTTATGTTGATTTATCCTATACTTTAACAACCTCAGAAGAGGGGAGATTGGCATTTGGATTAAAAGGAGGAGTAACATTACAAGACATAAACTTGTTATCGATAATTTTACCACAAGATCCAAATGATCCGTTGTTTGAAGATAATGTAAATGAGACATATCCAAATTTTGGAGCAGGAGTATTTTATTATACCAATAAGTTTTATGTAGGATTTTCGGTACCCAATATATTAAAGTCGACACATTTCAAGAAATCTGGAGGCATAATAACAGAGGCATCAGAGGAGATGCATTATTTTTTAACAAGTGGTTATGTATTTGATTTATCGAATACGTTAAAGTTCAAGCCATCAATAATGTTAAAAGGCGTAACAGGCGCACCGGTATCAATGGATGTCAATGCAAATTTTTTACTATATGACAGGTTAGAGGTTGGTGCTAGTTATAGAATAAGTGATTCGTTAAGTGCGTTAGTCAATTTTGCAGTAACCCCTGACTTTAGAATTGGATATGCTTATGACTATACGATATCAGAATTTTCTAATTTAAATCCAGGAGGTTCACATGAATTAATTTTATTATATGACATTGATTTTTCAAAGAAAAACTTAAAGTCACCTAGATTTTTCTAGAAATATATAAAAACATAAAAAAGGGGAATTTATGAAAAATTACATTTTAATTTTACTCTTATTATATATAGGAGTTCTAACTGCACAAACAGAAGGTTCAGGAAAATATACTGTCAAAATTTTAGAGATAAACACAAAAAATTCTGATTTTGGAACCGCTTTTTATGGTGATAACAGGTTAGTATATGCTACGCCTAAAAAAGGGATAACAATAGTTAATGATGTATGGATTGAAAACAATCAACGCTTCTTAGAATTATATACTGCTGATATTTCTCCAGATGGTGAACTTCTAAATTCTAAACCTTTAAAAGGAGATGTTAATACAAGATATCATGAAGCAGATGTAGTTTTTACCAAAGATTTAAAAACGGTTTATTTTACTCGAAACAATTATTATAACAAGCAATTAGCTAGAGATGCAAAAGAAATTACAAATTTAGCTATGTTTAAAGCAACAGTAAATGATAAAGATGAGTGGGTAAATGTAATACCAATGCCATTTAATGATGTTCAATACTCAGTTGGACACCCTGCCTTAAGTAAAGATGAAAAAATATTATATTTTATTTCAGATATGCCTGGTACATTGGGGCAAACAGATATATATAAAACTGAAATTAATGAAAGTGGTTTTGGAAACCCCATAAATTTAGGTCCTAAAATTAATTCTTCATCTAAAGAGTTTTCTCCTTTTGTTGATGGATATATTTTATATTTTTCATCTGATCGCTCGGGAGGAATGGGAGGATTAGATGTATATGCTACGAAATTGACAGAATTTACGCCAGAACCTGTATTATTAAATGCACCGATAAATTCAAATGCCGATGATTTTACGTTTATAATTAATGAATCAACACGAAAAGGATATATTTCTTCAAAAAGATCAGGGGGAAAAGGAGATGATGATTTATTTCATTTTATAGAAGAAGAACGAGTTGAATTTAAATGTAGACAGTTAATAACAGGTGAAGTAAGAGATAAGAATACTACAGAAATTATTCTTGGAGCTAAAGTAGCTATTAAAGATGCTGAGGGTAATATTGTTAAAGAAGTTGAAGTAGATAATGAAGGCGCTTTCGCTATCCCCGTTAGCTGTGAAACAGCATATACGTTAATAGGGAAAAAAGAAGGCTACACCAGTCAAACGAAATCATTTACCACTTCTAATGAAGCGGATAAAAGATTAAAATTACTCGTGCTTCTAGGTACGGGAAGTATCTCAGAATTGATAGATGAAAAGCCAATTGTTGTTGCAGAACCAAAACCAGAAGGTTTGCCTGAAGTACTACCTGAAGAAATTGTTAAGGTAAGACCAAGTACATATATTGTAAATATTGAACCAATTTATTTTGAATTAAACTCTTCTTATTTAAACAAAGAAGCTAAAAGAGAATTAGAAAAGGTCGTTGAGTTGATGAATAAGTACCCTGAGATGATTATTGAATCAGGTTCTCATACAGATTCCAGAGGTATTGAAGGATATAATGTTTGGTTATCAACCCGTAGGGCAAGATCAACAGTTAGCTATATAATTGATAGAGGAATTGATGCTAGTAGAATTACAGGAAAAGGTTATGGTGAGTCTCAACTTATAAATGAGTGTTCAGATAATATTAATTGTACCGAAGCACAACATGCTAAAAATAGACGGACAGAATTTGTTATTATAAAAATGTAATTCTGTGCTATAATTTTAAAAGCCTTCGATTATTCGTGGGCTTTTTTGTATAAATATTTTACTATTATTTCATGAATAAACGGATTTTACTATTATTTTTCTTTTTCATTTCCGGTATTGTATCAGCTCAATTAACCGCAGCTAGTTACAGTGTAAAAAATTTAGATGCCAATTCAAAAAACTATGATTTTGGAACTACTTTTTATGGAAAAGATAAAATTGTATTTTCATCTTCAAGACAAACGGGGGTCTCCAATAAAAAACGAGATAGTCAAGGACGATTTTTTTTAGATTTATATATTGGTGATGTAGATCAGAAAGGAGAAATTAATAAGGTAAGGCGATTTTCAAAAAGTGTAAATTCAAAATACAATGATGCCATGGTTGCTTTTTCACCTGACTTAAGAGATGTTTATTTCACTTCAAATAATTACTTACACGGAGAATTAAAATCAGATAACTTAAAAATATTTAAGGCCACTATTGGCAGCAATGGAAACTGGACAAATATAGTGACTCTACCCTTTAATAATGATGATTACAGTACAGGTCAACCATCTTTAAGTAAAGATGGAAAAAAACTCTATTTTGTGTCGGATATGCCTGGAGGCTATGGAGGTACAGATGTGTATGTTGTACCTGTAAATAATGGTCATTATGGTGCTATAAAAAATTTGGGTTCAACCATTAATTCAAAATACAAAGAATACACACCGTATGTTGATGGAAATGTACTATATTTTTCTTCTGATCGCCCGGGAGGAATGGGAGGATTAGATATATATATGACCAAATTGGATGAATCAATTCTTGAGCCAATTAACTTGGGAAAACCAATGAATAGTCGTGGAGATGATATTTCATTTATTATTGATAATGAAAAACAAAAAGGATATTTTTCATCCAATAGAAGAGGAGGAAAAGGCGATGATGATATTTACTCTTTTATACAAGAAACTATAAACCCTATTTGTGACCAGACTATAGAGGGAGTTTTAAAAGATAAAATTACAGGTTTTCCATTAATTAATGCATTTGCAACTTTATATAATAGTAAAGGAGTAAAAATAAGAAGGTTAGAAACACTTGCCGACGGGAAATTCTTTTTTAATTTAAAATGTGGTGAAACATATAAGATTACTGGAGATAAAATAGGATATTTTGAAAACGAAAATATTTTAATTACGAATAAAATAAATGGTTTTGAAAACATCGTTGTTCTGGGTCTTGATGAAAAAGAATTTATTACCAAAAATGGTAAAGAAATACTAAATATTAAATCAATACTCTTTGAGTTAAATGAAGCAAATATTAAAGATGATTCAAAAGAAAACCTTGCTAAAGTAGTTAGGTTAATGAACAAATTCCCAAATATGGTTATTGAATTTGGTGCTCATACTGATGCTAGAGGTGGTGATGGTTATAATTTAAGACTATCTCAAAGAAGAGCAGTAGAAACAATTAATTATCTAATATCAATTGGTGCAGATACCAAAAGAATTTTAGGAAAAGGATTTGGCGAAACTCAATTGGTTAATAAATGTTCAAATGGTGTAGATTGTACTGAAATTGAACATCAACAAAATAGAAGAACGGAATTTGCAGTGATAAAAAAATAATCATTATATTATCATATATTCATATTAAAAGCACTCTATTTTTAGAGTGCTTTTTTTGTTGTACAAAGCTTAAATAGGTAGAAAATATGTATTTTTGCAAACTTAATGGAATTTGCAAGAAAAATGAGTCAAAAATTTAGAGAATATAAAGGCTTAAGTTTAACAGATATAGCAGAAGAAACCCTTTTATTTTGGGAAGAGAACGATATATTCCAAAAAAGTATTAACTCAAGAGAAGGAAAAGAACAATTTGTGTTTTTTGAAGGACCACCTTCAGCTAATGGTTTGCCAGGTATTCATCACGTGATGGGTAGAGCCATTAAAGATATTTTTTGTCGTTACAAAACCTTGCAGGGATTTCAGGTAAAACGAAAAGCAGGTTGGGATACTCATGGTTTACCTATTGAGTTAGGAGTTGAAAAAGAACTAGGTATTACCAAAGAAGATATTGGAAAAAAAATAAGTGTTGAAGATTACAATAATGCTTGTAAAAAAGCAGTATTAAGATATACTGATGTATGGGAAGATCTTACTCATAAAATGGGCCACTGGGTAGATATGAATGATCCGTATATTACTTATAAGCCAAAATATATGGAGACCCTTTGGTGGTTGTTAAAGCAACTTTACAATAAAGGTTTGTTGTATAAAGGTTATACGATCCAACCTTATTCACCAAAAGCCGGTACAGGTTTGAGCTCACATGAATTAAATCAACCAGGAACATATCAAGATATTACAGATACTACTGTAGTTGCCCAATTTAAAACTATTAAAAATTCATTACCTGAATCTTTGCAAAATATAAAAGGTGATTTATATTTATTAGCATGGACAACAACGCCATGGACATTGCCTTCAAATACAGCGTTAACTGTTGGAAAAAAAATAGATTATGTAGTTGTAAAAACGATTAACCAATATACGTTTAAACCTATTAATGTTATTTTAGCCAAAGCATTAGTTAATTATCAATTTGGAAAGAAATTTATAAAAGTTGATAATGAAAATGATATTAATTCCTTTAAAAGTGAAGATAAAAAAATACCATATTTTG
>JAUWLK010000069.1 GCA_030613745.1 Flavobacteriaceae bacterium
AGTTATTGGTTCAAGAAATCCCAATAGAACTGCTACAGAAACTGCAGTACCTGTAGATGTTATAGGTATTGAAGAATTATTAACACAAGGTGCTCAAACCAGTTTAAATCAAATATTAACCTATGTGGCCCCTTCTTTTACATCAAATACACAAACAATTTCAGACGGAACTGACCATATTGACCCGGCTTCCTTAAGAGGTTTAGGTCCTGATCAAGTTTTGGTTTTAATTAATGGAAAAAGACGTCACACTTCTTCATTGGTAAATGTAAATGGTACATTTGGTAGAGGATCTGTAGGTACAGATTTAAATGCAATTCCAACTGCTGCAATTGAACGTGTAGAAGTTTTACGTGATGGTGCAGCTGCACAATACGGTTCTGATGCAATTGCAGGTGTAATCAACATTGTAATGAAGAAAAGCACTAATTTAACAGTTAGTTTAAATACTGGTGCATATATGTCAAAATTTTCTGGAGGATGGCATGAAGGCGGTACTGATGGTGAAACAACCGGAGTTGCAATTAACTATGGTATTCCATTAGGTGAAAAAGGTGGATTTATGAATTTTACAGGTATGTTTGATTCTAGAAACAGAACAAACAGAATGATTGAATGGGAAGGAAATATTTTTAACTCCTATAATTCAATTGAAAGAGTTGCACGAGATGATAGTTTTGATTTATTAGCCTTACAAACTGATTTTGATGCTATAGTAGGTTATGCACAAAGCGCTGGCTTACCATCTGATGTTTTATTTGATGTAAATAATGCAGTTAATATTTCTGATTTACAAGCAACTTTATCAACAGATAATACAACTTCTGAATTATCAGCTAGAAATTTAGAAAGAAAAGATTTTAATATGCGTGTTGGTCAATCAAAACTTCGTAGTGGTAAATTTTTCTTTAATGGTGAAGTTCCTGTATCTGAGAATACAACATTATATTCATTTGGTGGTATGAGCTTTAGAAATGGTGATGCTGCTGGTTTTTACAGATTACCTAGTCAACAACGTGCTTTTACTCCTGTATATATTAATGGTTTTTTACCTGAAATTCATTCAACTATAATTGATAAATCAATTGCTGCTGGTATTAAAAGTATGATTGGCGATTGGCATATTGATTTTAGTAATACATGGGGATCAAATAGTTTTGATTACAATATTCAAAATACATCAAATGCAACTATGCAATATGCAACTCCTGTTGAATTTAATGCAGGTGGATTTGCATTTACTCAAAATACAACCAATTTTGACATGAGCCATTTCTTTGAAGATACTATGTCAGGCTTAAATGTTGCCTTTGGTGCAGAATTTAGAGTAGAAAAATATGAAATATTTGCAGGAGAAGAAGGATCTTATGCAAAATATGACACAAATGGTGATGTTTGGGATATTAATGATCCAAACAGTTTTGAAGTGGTTGACTTTTTCGGCAGAACAAGGCCAGGAGGTTCGCAAGTATTTCCAGGATTTAACCCTGATAATGAATTAGCTAAATCACGTAATAGTGTTGCGGCTTATGTTGATGTTGAGGCTGATATCACAGAAAGTTTTTTATTAAGTGGTGCATTACGTTATGAAAATTACAGTGATTTTGGTGGAACACTAAACTTTAAACTTGCTGGTAGATTAAAATTAGGTGAGAATATGGCTTTTAGAGGATCTGCAAATACAGGTTTTAGAGCTCCATCACTACACCAATTAAACTTTAATAGTACTTCAACCATTTTTGTTGACGGAATTCCAACGGATGTAGGTACTTTTTCTAACGATAGTAGAGCAGCACAGTTATTAGGTATTCCACAATTAAAAGAAGAAGAATCAAAAAGTGTAAGTATTGGTTTTACAGGTAAATTACCTGATTTAAATTTAAGTTTTACTATTGATGGATATATTGTAAATATTGATGATAGAATTGTATATACAGGATCTTTTAAACCTACAAATGATGGTTCTCCTGCAGATGAATTATTAAAACAGTTATTAGCACAAGCAAATGCTGGTTCTGCTGCATTTTTTGCAAATGCAATTGATACAGAATCATATGGTGTAGATTTAGTAATAACACATAAAGCTAATTTTTCAAATAGTAATTTAAGAACTGATTTTTCTGCAACTCTTGGAAAAACTGAGCAAGTAGGTGATATCCACGCGTCAGATATATTAGAAGATGCTGGTTTAGTAGACACTTATTTTGATGAATCTAGTAGAATTTATTTAGAAGAAGCGGTACCAAGAACTAAAATGAACTTGACATTTAATTACAACTTCAATAAGTTTAATATCATGTTTAGAAATGTTTATTTTGGTGAAGTAACAGAAGCAACTAATAATGTTGCCAATCAACAAGAATTTGGTTCTAAAATAGTTACTGATTTATCTTTTAGCTATTTAGCTACTGACGCATTACGTTTTACTGTTGGATCTAGTAATATTTTTGACACTTATCCAGATGAAGCTATTGAAGCAAATAGAAGTAGTGGTAGATTTAACTATTCAAGACGTTCACAACAATTTGGTGCTAACGGTCGATTCGTTTTTGCTAGAATGACTTTTACTTTAAATTAATTTTTTAAAGAACAGAATTTTTAAAAGGCTTCAATTAATGAAGCCTTTTTTTTATGATTTTTTGTAAAATGGCTTTTATCTCTATAATATTTAATAATTTTGTAGTCCAAAGGATGATTTCTCTCCAAAAGAAGGAATTTTTTATTTTTAATAAAATTCATTTTCTATGTTAGTAAAAGATAAAAAATCATCGGCATTTATTGCCCTTGAAAATAAATATGGAGCACATAATTATCACCCTCTTGAAGTAGTATTAAACAAAGGAAAAGGCGTTTTTGTTTGGGATGTTGAAGGAAAAAAGTATTACGATTTTTTATCAGCATACTCGGCTGTTAATCAAGGTCATTGCCATCCTAAAATTATCAATTCATTAAAAGAACAAGCTGAAAAATTAACACTTACTTCACGTGCTTTTTACAATGATAAATTAGGCGAATATGAAAAATTTATAACCAATTATTTTGGATTTGACAAAGTACTACCAATGAATACTGGTGCAGAGGCTGTAGAAACTGCAATTAAGTTGTGTAGAAAGTACGCTTATGAAAAAAAGGGAGTTCCAGAAGAAAAAGCAAACATCATTGTTTGTGAAAATAATTTTCATGGAAGAACTACAACCATCATTTCATTTTCCAATGATGAAGATGCTCGAAAAAATTTCGGCCCTTATACTCCCGGGTTCATTAAGATACCTTACAATGATATTAACGCCTTAAAAAGAATTATTAAAACAACTGAAAATATTGCAGGATTTTTAGTAGAACCTATACAAGGTGAAGCTGGTGTTTATGTTCCGCATGACGGATATTTAACCAAAGCTAAAGAAATTTGCGACCAAAATGGTGTTTTATTCATCGCAGATGAAGTTCAAACCGGAATTGCAAGAACAGGTAAATTATTAGCTGTTAATCATGAAAATGTTATTCCTGATATTTTAATTTTAGGAAAGGCACTATCTGGTGGTGTTTATCCGGTATCAGCCGTTCTAGCTAACAATGAAATTATGGATGTTATCAAACCAGGACAACACGGTTCTACTTTTGGCGGAAATCCATTGGCTTCAGCTGTAGCTGTCGCAGCTTTGGAAGTAATTGAAGAAGAAAAATTGGCAGAAAATGCTGAAAAACTAGGAAACATTTTCCGTAAAGAATTACAAGAATTTGCAAACAGTAATGATTTAATAAAACTTGTTAGAGGAAAAGGTTTATTAAACGCTATACTTATAGATGATACCGAAGATAGCTCAACCGCTTTAGATATTTGTATCAAATTGAAAGAAAATGGCTTACTGGCAAAACCAACTCATGGAAACATAATTCGTTTTGCACCTCCACTTGTCATGACTGAAGATCAATTAATGGATTGTATATCAATTATTAAAAAAACAATTACAGAATTTTAAATTTTTAAAAAAACTCAAAAAAATGCCCCGAAAGATTAAACATCAATCGGGGTTTTATATTTTTATGGTAAAGGTATCAAAATGCCTTTGTATTAAGCAATATACTCTTTTCTCATCCTTACTTCTTCCTACTTACATCCTTATCCTTTACCTTTATGACTAATAACCTTCTGTAAGGTGTTGCAATTTTATTTTATTTTCTAATTTAATACGTTTACCTTGTAATTTAATATGACCTTCTTTTTTAAATTCTGATAATAACCTAATTGTTGATTCGGTTGCAGTACCAATAGCATTAGCAATTTCTTCTCTAGTCAATGTAACTGAAATATACCCTTCACTATCCACACCAAAAATTCTTTCAAAGAACAAAAGTGATTCAGCCAAACGTTCTCTAACATTTTTTTGAGCCATATTTGCAATAGCAGAGTTTGCTTCATCTAAATCTTCTGCAAGAGATTTTGTTATTTCCATTGAAAAATCAGTATTACTTTTAAATAAATCTATTATTTCCTTTTTCGGGATAAAACAAACATCCATATCTTCTAAGGCTGTCACCGTTAAGTGAGCAACTGAATTACTAATAACCGATCGATGCCCAACAAGTTCTCCTTTTTTTATAAATCGTACAATTTGTTCTTTTCCATTTGGAGCTAGTTTAGATAGTTTACATTTACCATTTCGCAAACAATAAACACCTTTCAAAGCAGTACCTTCACTAAAAATGGCCGCTCCTTTTTTAAAATGAATGGTTTTTTTACTTTGGTTTATATTTTCTAATTCTTCTGAAGGAATAGAGTGTAACGAATTTAAATCTCTGATAACACATTTTTCACAAGTTTGCGACATATCCTAATTAATATTTTTAAATTCAAAATTATGCAAATTTAAACAAAATATGACATTTATCATTTTTTTAATTGATTTTTTTATTTGAAATTTACATCCTTATTTTTATTGATATATGTCAAAAGAAAATTGCTACCATTGTGGATTGAAATGTGATACTGATGAAGTTAAATTTGATGATAAAATATTTTGCTGCAATGGATGTAAAACTGTTTATGAAATATTAAATCAAAATGAACTCTCTTGCTATTATGATTTAGAACAAACACCTGGTTCTATTCCAAAAGAAATAAAAGGAAAATACGATTACCTTGACAATGTAGAAATTGCTAATAAAATTATTGAGTTTAATGATGGTGAGACTTGTGTTGCTAATTTTAATATTCCAAGTATACATTGTAGTTCATGTATTTGGGTATTAGAAAATCTAAACAAATTAAATAGTGGTGTAAAAACTGCTATGGTAAATTTTCCTAAAAAAGAAGTAAGAATTACCTATAAAAGCTCACAAATATCTCTAAAAGAGGTTGTTGAACTCATCACTTCGATTGGATATGAACCATTTATAAGTTTAGATGATGCAAATTCTTCAAAAACTAAAATTAATCGAACATTAATTTACCAAGTTGCTATTGCCGGGTTTGCATTTGGAAATATAATGATGTTGTCTTTTCCTGAATACTTTGAAATGGATGAATATTGGCTTAATAGATTCAAACCATTTTTTAGAGGATTGATGTTTACTTTTTCAATACCAGCTGTATTTTATTCTGCTAAAGATTATCTTATTTCAGCCTATAAAGGATTAAAACATGGTATTTTAAATATTGATGTTCCTATATCACTTGGTATATTGGTTTTATTCACTAGAAGCACCTATGAAATTATATCTCAAATCGGACAAGGTTATTTTGATAGTTTAACTGGCTTGATCTTCTTTTTATTACTCGGTAAAGTTTTTCAACAAAAAACATATAGCTTTTTATCATTCGAACGTGACTATAAATCTTATTTTCCTATTGCAATAACTAAAATTAATAAAGATCAAACCCATGAAAATATTGCTGTTCATAATATCAAACAAGGTGACAGGTTATTAATTAGAAATGAAGAAATTATACCTGTTGATGGTATTTTACTTAATGGAAATGCTCTTTTAGATTACAGTTTTGTTACCGGAGAATCAATACCAATAACTAAAATTTCAGGAGATAAAATTTTTGCTGGTGGTAAACAAACAAGTGGAGCAATTGAAATGGAAGTATTACAAACCGTTACGCAAAGTTATTTAACACAACTTTGGAGTAATGACATATTTCAAAAAAATACTACAAAAAATATTAAAACTTTAACCGATACAATTAGTAAGCATTTCACCATTATTATATTATCTATAGCTTTTATTGCAGGAGCTTATTGGTATTTTACAGATAAAACCATGGCGTTTCAAGTAGTTTCTGCAATACTAATTATTGCATGTCCATGTGCTTTGGCTCTTTCAGCACCATTTGCTTTAGGAAATATGATTCGCATATTTGGAAAAGAAAAATTTTATTTAAAAAACGCCACTGTAATTGAATCTATCTCAAAAATTAATACTATTGTTTTTGACAAAACAGGTACTATTACTGCAAATAACAGCTCTGAAATTCAATATAAAGGTATTACTCTATCCCAGAGCGAATTGAAAGCTATAAAATCTTTACTTAGATCTTCAAATCACCCTCTAAGCAGAATGCTTTATGATTCACTTCAGGTAAATGAAAGTAATCATATATCAGATTTTAAAGAAATTTTAGGCAAAGGAATTAAAGGTAGAATTGATAAGATTAATATTAAACTAGGGTCAGCAAGTTTTGTTGGTTCAGATGATAATAAATCAATCCGAACAAGTATTTTCGTTAAAATTAATGAAGAAATCAAAGGAGAATTTATTTTCCAAAATTCATATCGAAAAGGATTGAGACATGTTTTCCAAATATTAGCAAAAGAATTGAAATTAGCTATATTATCTGGTGATAATGAAGGTGAAAAACAACATTTAGAAAATATTTTGCCAATAAATTCTCAAATTTTATTCAATCAAAAACCTGAAAAAAAACTTCATTATATCAAAAATCTACAAAAAAATAACCAAAAGGTAATGATGCTTGGTGATGGCTTAAATGATGCGGGTGCATTAGCCCAAAGCAATGTAGGTATTGCTATTTCAGAAAATATTAACGTATTTTCTCCAGCCTGTGATGGAATTTTGGATGCTGAAAACTTTAACAAATTACCAAATTTTATTACTCTTTCTAAAAAAACTATTCTTATTATAAAAATTAGTTTTGTTATCTCATTTTTGTATAATTTAATAGGTATGTACTTTGCCGTAACTGGAAATCTATCTCCTATAATTGCTGCTATATTAATGCCAATCAGTTCTATTTCAGTTGTGATTTTTGTAACAATTAGCACAAATTTTTTAGCAAAAAAATTATTATATTAGCAACTGTTAAAAAATTGTTAATAAATTTTATCAAAAACATGACAATTATCATGTTTTAAAATTTTGATGTTTTTTTTATTTGCTAATAACTAAAAAATCATAAATGAATATTATTTTTATGCTAATTGCAGTAAGTCTTGTAATTGCATTAATTTTTTTTATTTTATTCGTGAAGTCTGTAAAAACAGGTCAGTTTGATGATGTTTATACACCTTCTGTACGCATGCTGTTTGACGATGAGCTGGTAGAGGAAGATTCAACCGATAAAAAATCAACTAATTAAACTTTTATACTAAATCTAAATTTTCAATATGGAAAAAGAACAATTTTATTACGACAACAAGATTGTAAAACTTTTTTTCATTGCTACAATTGTTTGGGGTATTGTAGGAATGACTGTCGGGCTTATGGTTGCCTTTCTATTCAATTTCCCAAATTATATGGAGGGAATTCCATGGTTAAGTTTTGGTAGATTAAGACCTTTACATACAAATGCGGTAATTTTCGCTTTTGTAGGTAATGGCTTTTTTGTAGGAATGTATTACTCGATGCAACGACTTCTTAAAACTAGAATGTTTAGTGATACTTTGAGTAAAATACATTTTTGGGGATGGCAATTAATAATTGTTGCTGCTGCAATTACTTTACCTTTAGGATTTACCTCTTCAAAAGAATATGCTGAATTAGAATGGCCAATTGATATTGCTATTACAATTATTTGGGTAATTATGGGTATCAATATGATTGGTACTCTTATAAAAAGACGTCAACGTCATATTTATGTAGCAATTTGGTTTTATATAGCAACATTTGTAACAATAGCTGTATTACATATTTTTAATAATTTAGAAATACCTGTATCTGCATTTAAGAGTTATTCAGTCTATGCAGGTGTTCAAGATGCTTTAGTTCAATGGTGGTACGGACATAATGCCGTAGCATTTTTCTTAACCACTCCTATGCTTGGTTTAATGTATTATTTTGTGCCAAAAGCAGCTAACAGACCTGTTTATTCCTATAGATTATCTATAATTCACTTTTGGACTTTAATATTTATTTATATATGGGCAGGCCCTCACCATTTATTATATACCGCTTTACCTGAGTGGGCTCAAAACTTAGGTACTGTATTCTCAATAATGTTAATATTCCCTTCTTGGGGTGGTATGATCAATGGTTTATTAACCCTACGAGGTGCTTGGGATAAAGTGAGAGAAGATCCTATTTTAAAATTCTTTGTTGTTGCAATAACTGGATATGGTATGACAACATTTGAAGGTCCAATGCTTTCATTTAAAAATTTAAATGCAATAGGTCACTATACAGATTGGATTATAGCACACGTACATATTGGTACATTAGCTTGGAATGGGTTTATCATTGCTGGAATGTTATATTGGTTAGCAAAAAAATTATGGAAAACAGAATTGTATTCTACTAAATTAGCCAATATCCATTTCTGGGTTGGTACACTTGGTATTTTATTTTATGCATTACCTCTTTATGTGGCCGGCTTTACACAAGCTGCTATGTGGAAACAGTTTAACCCAGATGGCACTTTAGTATATGGAAACTTCTTAGAAACTGTTACCCAAATTTTACCTATGTATGCTATGCGGGCTTTTGGTGGTACTTTATACCTTACAGGATTTATTATCATGGCTTATAACATTGTAAAAACTGCTAAAGCTGGTAGTATTGTTAAAGATGAACTAGCTGAAGCTGTACCTTTAAAGAAAATTTCTGCCGCAAGAGTTGCAGGAGAGGGGTGGCATTCATGGTTAGAAAGACGTACAATTTTATTTACTATTTTAACTACAGTTGCAATTTTAATAGGTGGTGCAGTTGAAATTATACCATTACTTGTTATTGACTCAAATATACCAACTATTAGTTCTGTTAAACCTTATACCCCACTCGAATTAGAAGGGCGAGATATTTATATTCGTGAGGGTTGTAATAACTGTCACTCACAAATGATTCGCCCGTTTAGATCAGAAGTTGAGCGTTATGGAGAATATTCAAAAGCAGGTGAATTTGTTTATGACCATCCATTCTTATGGGGTTCTCGTAGAACCGGTCCAGATGTACACCGTATAGGAGGAAAATATAACGATAACTGGCATTTTAATCATATGCTAGATCCTAGATTAACTTCCCCAGGTTCAATCATGCCTCAATATCCATGGTTAATTAAAAATGATTTAGATATTTCACATACTGCTGACAAGTTAAGTGCTATGGTTATGCTAGGCGTACCTTATACACAACATGAATTAGACAAAGCTGTATATCTCTTAAAAAATCAAGCTGCTGAAGTTGAGAAAAATTTAAGACAAGACCCTGAGTTTGTGAAAAATTATGGAGATGCCAATATGCAAGATAAAGAAATTGTTGCCTTAATTGCATACTTGCAAAGATTAGGCACTGATATTAAAGGAGAACAAACAGCTAAAAACTAATATTATGCTAAGATATATTAAACATCATTTAGATACAATTTCAGGTGTTGAAATTTATCCTATTATTTCACTTTTACTGTTTTTTATAGTATTTATTACTATGCTCATTTATGTATTTAAAATTCCTAAAAGCAGTATTGAAGAAATAAGTAATTTACCATTAGATAACGACTTAAAAAATAACACTCATGAATGATAAAAAACAATTAAGTGGATGGCAACGATTTATAAAATCGATGACCAAAGCCAATTAGTTAGGCAAAGAAGAAGATGTAATGACAGACCATGATTACGATGGTATCAAAGAATTAGACAATGTTTTACCTCCTTGGTGGCTTTATGGTTTTTACATTACAATTGCAATAGGTGTTTTTTACTATGTTCAGGTATTTACAAACTCTGAAACTTACAGTCAAAAAAAGGAGTATGCTGCAGAAGTTGAACAAGGTAAAAAAGAAATTGAAGCATATAAAAAAGCACACCCTGAGTTGTATGATGATGCAAACCTTGTTGCATTAACTGATCCGGCTGATATAGAAAAAGGTAAAGAATTATTTGCTACTAAAACATGTACAGCATGTCACTTAGCTGATGCAGGTGGTAGCATCGGACCTAACCTTACAGATGATAAATGGATTTTGGGTGGTGGTTTTAAAAATATTTATACTGTTATTTCTAAAGGCGGAAGACCTGATAAAGGTATGATTTCTTGGGAATCAACAATAAGCCAAAAAGAAAGACAACAATTGGCTAGTTATATAATATCTATACAAGGTACAACTCCTGCTAATCCAAAAGCACCAGAAGGAGATATTACTTGGAGCAAACAGTAGCTCTCACTATTTCTTACAGTGAACCACTGTGTTTTTGATTTTTTTAGTTAGTAGTAGAAAAGGCTATTTTTGTTTGAAATGACATTATAGCCTTTTCAAAGTTTTAAAAAATAACCTAATGTCACTAATGTCACAAGAGAACGAAAATTTTAGAGATTCTATAGGAACAATTAAAGAAGATGGTAATAGAAATGTTATTTTTCCTAAAAAACCAAAAGGTAG
>JAUWLK010000020.1 GCA_030613745.1 Flavobacteriaceae bacterium
ATTGTCACTATTACCATCATCACTGTTATCGTCATTATCGTCGTTGTTATCATCATCGCTATTATCGTCATCACATTCTTGTTCACAGAAATTAGAATACCATCCCCAACGATTTCCAGAGAATGTATTTTCTCCAAAACCAAATGCTGTTTCAGTACTTGTTATTTCCCCATTTTCTTTTTTTGCTACAACTGCATGTGCAGCAATTACAAAGCAAGAATCTAAATCATCTAGCGGTATAGTAAAAGTGTTGCTTTGTGTTTGATTGTGATCTCCATGATATGGGAAATGACCAATTACAGGATTTCCACCTCCGTTTAACGGTAAATTTTCTTCAGAGCCCACATACAAATGAGTTTCAGTTAACCACCAATTTCCAGTAACATTGTAAGTGATAAAAAGGTTGATTTCATCATTTGATACTGTTACTGTACCAACATCAATATGTTGACCGGCAAAAAGAGTTGTAACGCTTGTTTCACCGCAACTGTTGTTTTCAATTTCCTCTTTGGTAGAGGTTGTAGGTTCTAATATAATTTGACTGTCTTTATCAATTGTAATATTTGCATCAATTGATTTTAATGTGTTCATTTCAATTTGTTGTTCACAAGAATAAAATGCAATAAACAAAAAGATAAAACTAAATAATAGAGTAAACTTTTTCATAGCACGAAAGAGTATTTAAAATTAGTTATAAATTATTTAGATATTCAAACGAATTAAAGGCAATTTTATTTTAGATAAAATTATCAATTTATTATCATTCAATAAAAGTAATGCTATTAAATAAAGAAATAGATGTACAGATTCGTTCTTCAATAAATTCATTTCCATAGATTTTTGTTGTTAGAGTATAATACTCATCAGCTTTGTATTTTATGAAAATTTGTAAAAAATGATAGTCTAGATTTGAGTTTTTACCTTGGGAAAGATTGTAATAACTTGAAAGTTTTTTAAATTTTCCATATCCTGATTTCACTACTTTTAATTGTTCTTTATTTTTTAATACTTGAAGTACTTTTTGTTCAAAATCATCATTAAATACCAATTCTCCTTGATGCCAAGTAATGTCTACTATATAAGTTTCAGTTAATTGTTTGGTAGTATCTGCACTATAAAGTTCTGATTGAAATTCATCATAGTATAATTCTGTATTCCAGCTTTTTGGAATATTTATTTTAAAATGTTTCAAAACATCTGTATACTCTTTTGTTTTAGAAAAATTAGTTGTACCCTTACAATCAAAAGCATCTGTTAAATCTTCTTTTTGACAGCTAATCAAAGTTGAAAATAGAATAAAAATTATAAAAATTTGTTTCATTGTTAAATTATTTTTAGAAGTAAATACTTGCATAAATTTATATTAATGTAGATTCATTTTGGCAATTTTATTATTTCCCGAAAGCCAAGCAGTCTTTTTATTTATAAAACGAATACTGTAATAACTTTCAGCACTTAGTCTTGCCCATGAGTTTCCATTATTATTAGAAAAGTAGATGCCTTCTGTAGAAACAGCTACTATTTCTTTTCCTTTGGTATCGGGCACATATTGTACACAACTTATATAACCTGGTATTGATCCATTGGTAATTAATTTCCAGGTTTTACCACCATCACTTGTTAATGCTTTTGTTGCATTAGTACTAGATTTATTCTCCCAATTTCCTCCCATGATGATACCGATATTTTCATTATAGAAATCAACGCAATAAATCCCTGTCATTTTTCCGCCTTGAATAATGGGAGTATCATAAACTTTCCAATTTTCACCAGAATCATTACTATGAAAAATTCTTGCTTTCTTGCCTCCAGTAACTAGCCAAACATTATTTTTATAAACAGCTATATTTGTGTTACTTGCAGCAAAAGCAGCTTCACCTTCAAATATTTCGGGTATATTTTTACAGTTTAGTTTGTGCCATGAATTTCCTCCATCATTAGTTAAAATAATAGATATGCAACTTTCTGTCGGATCTCCCATAGCCAAACCGTTTTGTTCATTAAAAAATGTCATGGAGTCATAAAAAACTTTTTCATGATTTTCATGATAAACAATTTCTGGTTTACTTTTTTTATTAACAAAAGCATTGATTTTGTATAATATTGCCGGGTTTTCTATACTTAAAATAAAGATATATTCACCATTAAAGGCTATGGAACGAAAATTCACTAATTTTTTATTATAAATAAGTGAATCAATTTGTAATTCAGAATTAATAATCCTTCCAAATTTGCCATGTGATCCTGCAAACCAAACTGTTGAGTCATTTACAACTTCTAAAGCTCTGATGCTTGTATTTTTAATTTCAAATGTTTTAAGGCTTAAGTTTTTATGTTGAGCCGTTATTTGAAAAATAAAAAGAAGGGATATTAATGATAGATATACAATTTTGACCATAAATTTTATTTATTTTTCAAATGTAATTTTTTTCTAAAAATAAGACTAAATTTATTGTAATAAATATAAAAAAAATGAAAGCATTAGTTATTTCAGGTGGTGGAAGCAAAGGAGCATTTGCTGGAGGTGTCGCTCAATTTTTACTTGAAGAAAAGCAAAAGAAATACGATTTATTTATTGGAACTTCAACGGGAAGCTTAATGGTTACCCATTTGGCTTTAGGTAAAGTAAAAGAATTAAAAACTTTATATTCAAATGTTTGTCAGAAAACTATTTTTAGTAATTGTCCGTTTAAAATTAAAAAAGTAAACAATTATAAAACTATAAGTATCAATCATTTAAATACGTTACTGAGTTTTATTAGAGGGAGTAAAACTTTTGGAGAAAGTCTTAATTTAAAGAAATTGATTGATAATAATATTTCAGATGAATATATGCAACTTGTAAAAGAATCAGATAAAAACGTATTAGTTACTGTTTCAAATCTGACACTTAATCAAGTAGAATTTAAATCATTGAAAGACAATAGTTATGAAGACTTTAGAGATTGGATTTGGGCTTCGAGTAATTATGTACCATTTATGAGTTTATTAGTAAAAAATCATTTTGAATATGCTGATGGTGGATTTGCAAATTTGGTACCTATTGAAGAAGCAATTAAACAAGGTGCTACTGAAGTTGATGCTATAATATTAGAAACGGAAGTTACTCAACTTAATCGATTGCCTTCAAGAAACCCTTTTTCACTGACTTTGAACTTATTTGATTTTATGAAGAGTTATATTGAAATTCATAATATTTCAATAGGTAAATTAGCGGCTAAACATAAAAATATTAAACTTAATTTGTATTATACACCTACTGTGTTAACAACAAATTCATTAATTTTTGAAAAAGAAAAAATGAAGCAATGGTGGATTGATGGTTTTGAGCATGCTAAAATAAAAAATAAAAAAAATTAAATTATTTTCAATAATATGTTGGATTTTCAGAATATGTGTTTAAATTTGCAAAATATTATTATTAAAATGAAAAACATTCAATTACATCATCGCCATTTTCATACTTGCACTCAAGCGAACTGAAAATATTGTGATTGATTTCAAAATATTTAAACCGTTTGAGTATATCAAACGGTTTTTTTATGTCCATTTGGTATACTCTTCACAATAATTTAAAAATGGATAAATTAAAAATTGCAATTCAAAAATCGGGTAGATTAAATGAAGATTCCTTAAAAATATTAAAAGATTGCGGAATTTCAATTAGCAATGGATTAGATCAGTTAAAGTCTACAGTTTCAAACTTTCCAATGGAAATTATGTTTTTGCGTAATAGTGATATTCCACAATATCTAATTGATGGAGTAGTAGATATTGCTATCATTGGGGAAAACGTTTTAATAGAAAAAGGAAATTCTATACAAGTCTTAGAAAAGCTGAACTTTTCAAAATGTAGGGTATCATTGGCTGTACCTAAAACATTTAAATATACATCAATCAAAGACTTAGCAGAAAAAAAAATAGCAACTTCTTACCCAAATACGTTAAACGCATATTTAAATAAAAAAGGAATTAAAGCAGAATTGCATCAAATATCTGGTTCAGTCGAAATAGCTCCAAGTATTGGTTTAGCAGATGCCATTTGTGATATAGTCAGTAGTGGAAGTACATTATTTAAGAACAATTTAAAAGAAGTTGAGGTAATGTTTAAATCGGAAGCGGTATTAGCTGTATCACCACAAATTTCTTCTGATAAAGAAGAGATATTAAAAAAACTTCAATTCCGATTGCAATCTGTTTTAAAAGCAAGAAATTCAAAATATATTTTAATGAATGTTCCAGATAATAAAATTCAAGATGTCATTAATTTATTACCCGGAATGCGTAGTCCAACTGTTTTGCCTTTGGCAGAGAAAGGTTGGAGTTCTATACATACCGTTATTGAAAAAGATAAATTTTGGGAAGTAATAGATGAATTAAAAATTATTGGAGCTGAGGGATTATTAGTCGTTCCAATTGAAAAAATGGTTTTATAAAGTAATTCTGAACTTGTTTCAGAATATCATAATCACTAGAGATGAATAAAATATACAATCCAATTAAAGAATCTTGGTCAGAGTTATTAAGAAGGCCGGTAAGTACTTATGAAGATGTTGAAAAAACAGTACTTCAAATTTTTAATGATATACAAAGGTTTGGTGATGAAGCAGTATTAAAGTATGTTAAAAAATATGATAAAGTTGATATTGAAGATTTTTATGTCAGTCAAAAAGAATTAAATGATGCTCAGAATAAAATTTCAGATGATTTAAAAAAATCAATTCAGTTAGCTAAATCTAATATTGAAAAGTTTCATCGTGCTCAAATTACTAATCCTGTTAAGGTTGAGACTGTCAAAGGTGTAACTTGCTGGCAAGAGAAAAGAGCTATTCAAAAAATAGGTTTGTATATTCCTGGGGGTACAGCACCTTTGTTTTCAACTATATTGATGTTGGCTATTCCTGCTCAAATTGCAGGATGTAAAGAAATAATTTTATGTACACCAACAGATAAATTGGGCAAAATTAATCCTGCAATTTTATATACTGCAAGTTTGTGTGGAATTAATAAAATAATTAAAGTAGGAGGTATCCAAGCCATAGCTGGAATGACATTTGGAACCAAAACTATCCCAAAAGTATATAAAATTTTTGGCCCAGGAAATCAGTTTGTAACGGTAGCGAAACAAATAGCAACAAAATATGGAGTTGCAATAGATTTACCTGCAGGTCCGAGTGAGTTGTTAGTTTTTGCTGATGAAACTGCAAATGCAGCTTTTGTTGCGTCTGATTTATTGTCACAGGCAGAACATGGTAAAGATAGTCAAGTCATTTTAGTCACAACATCAATAAATTTTATGGATAAAGTGGAAAAAGAAATTAATAAACAAATTGAAGTTTTACCTAGAAAAGAAATTGCAAAAGTGTCTATTTCTAATTCAAATTTGATTTATTGTGAATCAGATAGTTTGGCTTTAGAATTGATCAATGAATACGCACCAGAGCATTTAATTATTTGTTCAGAAAATCAAAACTTTTTCATTAATAATATTCTAAATGCAGGCTCAGTATTTATTGGTAATTACACTCCGGAAAGTGCTGGTGATTATGCTTCAGGAACTAATCATACTTTACCTACAAATGGCTGTGCAAATGCTTATAGTGGAGTAAATTTAGATGCATTTTTAAAGGCTATGACGTTTCAAAAAATCACTAAAAAAGGTTTACAAAATATTGGTTTTGCTATTGAAAATATGGCTGAAGCCGAAGGTTTACAAGCGCATAAAAATGCAGTAACTTTAAGGTTGAAATATATTGATGAATTATAATTAAAAATATGAATTTAACAAAGAAATCATTAATAAGTAAAGATATTTTAAAATTGGTAAGACCAAATATTTTAGATCTAAAACCTTATGCATCTGCTAAAGATGAAAATAATGATTTTAATAAGACATCAACTTTTTTAGATGCTAATGAAAATCCATTTGATAATGGATTAAATAGATATCCTGATCCAAATCAAAAAGAATTGAAATTGGTTTTATCTACAATGAAAAATATAGATACGAAAAATATACTATTTGGTAATGGAAGTGATGAGATTTTAGATTTGATTTTTCGTGTATTTTGTGAGCCTGCAAAAGATAATGTCATTGTAAATATTCCCACTTTTGGAATGTATAAAGTTTTGGCAGATATAAATAATGTGTCTTGTAAAAAAGTATTATTGAAAGAAAATTTTCAATTGGATGTAAAAAACATACTACAAAATATTGATAAAAATACCAAAGTAATATTTATATGTTCACCAAATAACCCTACTGGAAACATAATGAATAAAGAAGATATTTTGAGTTTGATTAAATATTCAAATGCTTTAATAGTAATAGATGAAGCTTATATAGATTTTACCAACACAAAAACTTGGATTGATGAAGTTAAAAATTTTGACAATTTAATAATTACTCAAACTTTATCAAAAGCTTATGGAATGGCTGGAATAAGGCTTGGGATTTGTTATGCAAATCAAACAATAATTGAATTATTGCAAAAAATAAAAATGCCTTATAATGTTAGTAAAATAACGCAACAAAAAGCAATAGAACGTTTAAATAATTCCGATTTAGTAAAGCAAGAAATTAAAGATATTTTAAAAAATAAATTGCTTTTAAATGAAGAGTTACTTAAAATGGATTTTGTAGAAGAAATATTTGATTCTGTTACTAATTTTTTATTAGTTAGGGTAGATAATGCCAATAAACGATACGCACAATTGATTGAAAAAGAAATTGTAGTTAGAAATAGGACAAATGAACCTTTATGTGAAAATTGTTTGCGAATCACTATTGGAACTGATGACGAAATGGAA
Organism: Flavobacteriaceae bacterium; assembly: GCA_030613745.1. Taxonomy (GTDB): domain Bacteria; phylum Bacteroidota; class Bacteroidia; order Flavobacteriales; family Flavobacteriaceae; genus Lutimonas. The sequence goes on from JAUWLK010000020.1 coordinate 6,811, forward strand.
CAATTGATTAATACCTTAAAATTATTAAACTAATGAAAAAAGTACTATTTATTGATAGAGATGGGACATTAATTAGAGAAACTCCTGATGAGCAAATTGATAGTTTTGAAAAATTGCTTTTTTATCCTGATGCATTATTTTACATGTCAAAAATTGCAAAAGAGTTAGATTTTGAACTCGTTATGATAACAAATCAAGATGGTTTAGGAACTGATGTCTTTCCTGAAGAAACATTTTGGCCAGTTCATAATTTTATAATTAAAATATTTGAAAATGAGGGAATTGTATTTAAAGAGCAAATTATTGATAAAAGTTTTGCTAAAGATAATTCTCCAAATAGAAAACCAAATACAGGATTATTAACAGCTTACTTTTCAAATGAATACGATTTGCAAAATTCTTATGTAATTGGTGATAGATTGACCGATTTGGAATTAGCCAAAAATTTAAATGCTAAGGGAATTTATATAAATGACTATACAAATTTAGGGAATAACGAAATTACAGTTGAAAGAAATGCTTTAAATAAGTATATATCATTAGAAACTAATAGTTGGAAAGAAATATATGAGTTTTTAAAAATGCCTCTAAGAATTGCCGAAATATCTCGTAAAACAAATGAAACAGATATTGGTATCAAAATAAATATTGATGGTATAGGGGAAAGTAATATTTCAACTGGATTGTCATTTTTTGATCACATGCTGGATCAAATAGCTAAACATGGTAATATGGATTTAACAATTAAAGTTATTGGTGATTTGAAAGTTGATGAACACCATACCATTGAGGATACAGCTATTGCTTTGGGTGAGGTTTTTAATATGGCAATTGGTGATAAATTAGGTATAGAAAGGTATGGTTTTACTTTACCTATGGATGATTGCTTAGCTCAAGTTGCCATTGATTTTGGTGGAAGAAATTGGTTGGTTTGGAATGCTAACTTTAAACGAGAAAAAATTGGTGAAATGCCTACAGAAATGTTTTATCACTTTTTTAAATCATTTACTGATGGAGCTAAAGCAAATTTAAATATTAAAGCTGAAGGCAAAAATGAACATCATAAAATAGAAGCAATTTTTAAAGCATTTGCTAAAGCTATAAAGGTTGCTGTTAAACGTGATGTGAATAAAATGATTTTGCCCAGCACAAAAGGAATGCTCTAGTAATTCACTTCTTGAAAGTGGATTGAGGGATGTGTTTTCATAAAATAAATGCAACAAATGAAAATAGTAATAATAGATTACGGAGCAGGAAACATACAATCGATTATGTTTGCTTTAAAACGGTTGGGATTTGATGCAATATTGTCAAATAATACTGAAGAAATAATAGCTGCCGATAAAATTATTTTTCCAGGTGTTGGTGAGGCTGGAAATGCAATGGATAAGCTAAAAAAAAGTAAATTAGATTTATTAATTCCTAAACTAAAACAACCTGTGTTAGGAATTTGTTTGGGTATGCAACTTTTATGTAAAAGCTCTGAAGAAGGAGAAACTGTAGGCTTAGGTATTTTTGATATTGAGGTAAAAAGATTCCCAAAAGGAGAAAAAATTCCACAAATTGGATGGAATCAAATTGAAAATTTAAAAACTAAACTATTTGATGGTGTTGCTGAAAATGAATTTATGTATTTGGTTCATAGTTATTATGCACCATTGAATAAATACACAATTGCAACTACAAATTATGGTTTTGATTACGCAACAGCAATACAAAAAGATAATTTTTATGGAGTTCAATTTCATCCTGAAAAAAGTAGTATAGCTGGAGAGAAGATTTTAGATAATTTCTTAAAATTATGATTTATAGATTTCAACAAATAAACAAATAAAAGTAGATGAGAATAATTCCGGCAATTGATATAATTAATGGTAAGTGTGTAAGATTAACGAAAGGTGATTACAATACTCAAATTATTTATAATGAAGATCCTTTAGAAGTAGCTAGACAATTTGAAAACCATGGTATAGAATATTTGCATTTGGTTGATTTAGACGGAGCAAAAGCAAGTCATATAGTAAATCATAAAGTACTAGAAAAAATAGCTTCTAATACCAATTTAAAAATTGATTTTGGAGGTGGATTAAAATCTGATGAAGATTTGTATGTTGCTTTTGAGTCTGGCGCACAACAAATCACAGGAGGAAGTATAGCTGTTAAGAATCCTATAATATTTAAATCTTGGTTAAAAAAATATGGTGCTGATAAGATTATTTTGGGAGCAGATGCAAAAAATGAAAAAGTTGCAGTTAGTGGTTGGTTAGAGGAATCTGATAAGGAATTATTACCATTTATTAAGCAATATTTTGAAAATGGAATCAAATATGTAATCTGTACAGATATTGATAAAGATGGAATGTTAAAAGGACCTTCATTTGATCTATACGAGAATATATTAAAACAGATTAAAGGTATTAATTTGATAGCTAGTGGAGGTATCTCATGTTTTGAAGAAATACCTAAACTTGATGAAATTGGATGCAAAGGTGTTATAATAGGAAAAGCTATTTATGAGAAGAAAATAAGTTTAAAACGATTAGAACAATATATTTTATCAAAGTAAAAAGTTTAATTTTAGAAGTACGAAGTTAAATACTAAATCAATGTCAGAATGTTAGATTTAAAGGTAAGAACAAAGAATTTTGCAATAAATTGTTGGAAACTTTGTTTGAAAATTCCAAAGTCAAGAGAGTACGATGCTTGGGTAAGGCAATTAATTAGGTGTTCTAGCTCAGTTGGAGCAAATTATCGTGCTTCACAAAGAGCTAAATCAACAGCTGATTTTATTTATAAACTTAAAATTGTTGAAGAAGAAGTAGATGAGTCTATATATTGGTTAGAATTGATTTTTGAAGTTTTAGATTCTAATAAAGATGAGATATTAAAATTAAAAAAAGAAGGTAATGAATTATTAGCAATAACAGTAGCTTCCATAAAAACAGCAAAAAAAAATAGTATTAAATAACCTATAATTAACTTCGTACTTCGATTTTAGTACTTTTAACTTAGAAATTATGTTGACAAAAAGAATTATACCCTGTTTAGATGTTAAAAATGGAAGAACTGTTAAAGGTGTGAATTTTCTTGATTTACGTGATGCTGGAGATCCTGTTGAATTGGCTGAATTTTATGCTAAAAATGGAGCTGATGAATTAGTTTTTTTAGATATTTCGGCAACAGAAGAGCGTAGAAAAACATTGAAAAATCTTGTATTGCGAGTTGCTGAAAAAGTGAATATCCCTTTTACAGTAGGAGGAGGGATATCTTCTATTGAAGATGTTGATATTTTATTAAAATCAGGTGCTGATAAAGTGTCAATTAATTCTTCAGCTATAAAAAATCCAAATTTGATTAATTTATTATCTGCAAAATTTGGCTCACAATGTATTGTTGTAGCAATTGATGCTAAACAAATTAAAGGAAAATGGAAAGTGCATCTGGTTGGAGGGAAAATTAAAACAGAATTGAATTTATTTGATTGGGCTAAAGAAGTTGAACAAAGAGGCGCTGGTGAAATATTATTTACTTCAATGGATAATGATGGTACAAAAAAAGGTTTTGCAAATAAAGCTTTATCTAAATTATCAGAAGATTTGCAAATTCCTATTATTGCATCTGGTGGTGCAGGAAATACACTACATTTTGTGGATACATTTATAAAAGGAAAAGCTGATGCAGCACTTGCTGCAAGTGTTTTTCATTTTAAAGAAATTAATATTATGGATTTAAAACAAGTATTAAGAAATAATAAAATTCCGGTAAGGATATAATTAATTTAGGATTATGAAAATCAATTTTAATAAAAATAATGATGGTTTAGTTCCTGCAATTATCCAAGATGTTACAACAAAAAATGTATTAATGTTGGGATATATGAATGAAGAAGCCTACAAAAAAACTTTAGATACTCAAAAAGTTACATTTTTTAGTCGTACAAAAAGTCGGCTTTGGACCAAAGGAGAAGAAAGTGGCAATTTTTTAGAGTTGGTTGACATTAAATTAGATTGTGATCAGGATACGTTATTGGTATCAGTTACTCCTAATGGACCAACTTGTCATAAAGGAACTGATACTTGCTGGGCTGAAAGTAATTCACAAAATTTCGGTTTTCTTTCACAACTAGAACAAGTAATATCAAATAGAAAAAATCAAGCTAATGATGACATCAATGAAGTAAATGAAGACTCCTATGTGGTTTCATTGTTTAAAAAAGGAATCAATAAAATTGCCCAAAAAGTTGGAGAGGAAGCTATAGAGGTCGTGATTGAAGCTAAAGATGATGATGATACTTTATTTTTAAATGAAAGTGCTGATTTGTTATTTCACTATTTGATTTTATTACAAGCCAAAGGTTTTCAACTAAATGATGTTGTTGAAATTTTAAAAGAACGACATAAAGATTAAAATGTATATTTTTGTGAATGTCAATTAAAAAATAATAGTTATTTTGAAAGGTTTTCCTCCAAAAAATACAGTTTCACATAAGGTATCATTTAAAGTCTTAAAAAGTGAGATAGACTCTTTAAACCATGTAAACAATGTAGTTTACTTGCAATGGGTAAACGATATATCTGGAATACACTGGGAAATACTATCCAATGATGCTTTAAACAAGAAGTATTTTTGGGTAGCAATAAGACATGAAATTGATTATGTAAATCAAGCTTTTTTAGGGGATGAAATTACAATTTACACATGGGTAGGAGAATCAAAGGGTGTAAAATCTATAAGAAATGTGTATATCTACAAAGGAGATGTTTTACTAGTTAAAGCTAAAACAACCTGGTGTTTAATTGATGCAAAAACAAATAAACTGACAAGAATTAAGCAAGATATTTTAGATGTTCTCACTTTAAAAAAATAATTAAATTTTTAGTTTTCTTTCTTTTTACCACCATACATTAAAGCTAATAACGCTACAACCAGTCCCAAAAAAACAACAAACATAAAAACGGCACCTATAATTCCGTAATTCCAATCAACTAATGGTAAAAACAAATTAATCATAATTAGTTATAATTTAAATAGTTACATTATTTTACAAATATAAATCAACTGTTTAAAAAAATAACTGACAAATATCATTTTAAAGCTAATTTATCCTTGAAAATCAGCTATTTTTGCACATTCAAAAAATAAGGATATGCAATCTATTAGAAATATAGCAATTATAGCGCACGTTGATCACGGTAAAACTACATTGGTTGATAAAATTATTGATCAGGCAAAAATATTAGATGACCGTAAGGTACGTACTGAATTATTGTTAGACAGTAATGACCTTGAAAGAGAAAGAGGTATTACTATTTTATCTAAAAATGTATCGATAAATTACAACGGTGTTAAAATAAATGTTATTGATACTCCTGGTCACGCTGATTTTGGTGGAGAAGTTGAACGTGTATTGAAAATGGCTGATGGAGTATTACTTTTAGTTGATGCTTTTGAGGGACCGATGCCGCAAACCAGATTTGTATTGAGTAAAGCTTTAGAACTTGGTTTAATACCTATTGTTGTGGTTAATAAGGTTGATAAACTAAACTGTACACCCGATTTGGTACATGAAAAAGTTTTTGATTTGATGTTTGCTTTAGATGCTACAGAAGAACAACTAGAATTTACTACCATATACGGTTCAGCTAAGCATAATTGGATGAGTACAGATTGGAAAAATCAAACGGATAATATTACTCCTTTATTAGATGCTATATTGAAAGATATTCCAGAAGCACCATATAAGGAAGGTGATGCACAAATGCAAATAACTTCATTAGATTTTTCTTCATTTACAGGTAGAATTGCGATTGGAAGAGTTTTTAGAGGAAACTTGGAGGTAGGAAAAGATTATGCTTTGTGTAAAGCAGATGGCTCTACTAAAAAGGTAAGAATCAAAGAATTACATACTTTTGAAGGTTTAGGTAAAGCAAAAATTGATAAGGTAAGAAGTGGTGATATTTGTGCAATTACCGGAATTGATAATTTTGAAATTGGAGATACAATTTCTTCTTTTGAAAATCCTGAGGCATTACCAAGAATTGAAGTTGATGAGCCTACAATGAGCATGTTATTCACAATAAATAATTCACCATTTTTTGGCAAAGAAGGGAAATTTGTTACTTCTCGTCATTTACGAGATAGATTATTTAAAGAAACAGAAAAGAATTTAGCACTTCGTGTTGAAGAAACTGATAGTGAGGATAAGTTTATAGTTTTTGGTAGAGGTATTTTGCATTTATCAGTTTTAATTGAAACCATGCGTAGAGAAGGTTATGAGTTACAAGTAGGAAGACCAAAAGTGATATTTAAAGATATTAATGGTGTAAAATCTGAACCTTTTGAAACTTTGACTATTGATGTACCTGAAGAGTTGTCAAGTAAGGCAATTAATTTAGTTACTATGCGAAAAGGTGATTTACATATAATGGAACCAAAAGGTGATTTGCAACATCTAGAATTTGATATTCCATCTCGAGGTTTAATTGGTATTAGAAATAAAATATTAACTGCAACACAAGGAGAAGCAATTATTAACCACCGCTTAAGAGGATATGATGCTTTTAAAGGAGAGCTTAACGATGTAGTTAATGGAGCTTTGGTTTCAGCAGAAGCAGGAAAAGCAACCGCTTATTCAATAGATAAATTAGGTGATAGAGGAATTTTCTTTATTGATATAAATCAAGAAATTTATAAAGGTCAGGTAGTAGGTGAAAACAACAGGCAAGAGGATATGGGTATTAACTTGACTAAAGGTAAAAAACTTACGAATGTTAGAAAAACTGGTACGGATACTGCTGTAAATATAGCCCCTAAAAAAGAATTTTCTTTAGAAGAATGTATGGAATACATAAAGGATGATGAATATTTAGAAGTGACTCCATTAAACTTAAGGATGCGAAAAATTGAATTCAGATAAAATTAATGTTTTGTTAATTTTATATCTGCATATTTTATACAAATATAAAATTGTAAATTGCGCTTCAAAATAATATTACATATGAAACTGAAATTTTTATTAATTTTTATATTAACAATAGTTGCTTATTCTTGTAGTGATGATGATGACAAAGATAAGCATGATCCAATTGCACAAGCATTAATTGACGATGACTTATTAGTTGATTTTTTACAAACACATTATCTTACTCCAGAAAATGAAATTGATACCATATTGAATAATGAAATACCATTATATTCACAGGTAGATATTGAAAATATAACTCATAATGAAATAAATTATAAACAGTATTATTATACTAATTTTGTAGGTGTTGGTAAAAACCCTAGTCGTAATGACTCTATACAAATGAAATATAGAGGATTTACATTAGATAGTATAAAATTTGATGAAAATTTAAGTTATACATCTTCGAGATCATGGTTTCATTTACCTCAATTAATTGAAGGTTGGAGATATGGTTTACCTCATTTTCAAGAAGGAGAAAAAGTAATATTCCCTGACGAATCCTTTGGTTATGAAAATGCAGGTAATGGAATTTTATTTATACCTTCAGGATTAGCATATGGAGAATTCGGATCTTCTAGTATTGGCGAGAATGAGGTAATTTACTTCTTTATAGAATTGGGTGCTGTAGTCATAGCTGATTTTGATGGTGATAATGTAGTAAATAATGATGAAGATATTGACGGTGATGGAGATGTTAATAATGATGATACTGATGAAGATGGAGTTCCAGATTATGCTGATATAGATGACGATGGAGATGGTATTTCTACACTGGTTGAAGATTTAGATGAAGATGAAAATCCCAAGAATGATGATACTGATAATGATGGTACACCAAACTATTTAGATGATGATGATGATGGTGATGGTAAGTTGACTAAAGATGAAGATGTAAATAGAGATGGTGATCCAACTAATGACGATTCTGATGGTGATGGTATACCAGATTATTTAGATTCCGATAGTTAAAAATACGAATTTTTATCTATTTTTTTCTTCTAAAAGAGGAACCTTTTTTTCAATATAGTCAATAGTTCCTTTTACAGATTTAGGTGCTTTAAAACGATAACCTAAAAAAATATGAAAAGAATTTTTTAAGATTTGTAGTTGAATTTTATTTTCGTTAAATTTTTCACTTGAAATTTTATTAGCATAATTTGCCCCAAAGAATATTTTTTTTCCATTATACCCAATTCCCAAACCACTGTGTAGTGAATAAAAAACATCATTAAAACTTCTATTTAAAGTTTCATCAGGAGTATAGCTCGTTGTCTCATAAAAATCAATTCCCATACCCGGTGAGAGATAAGCATTGGCATACCAATGTTTCTGATAAACAAAAGTATAATAGTATCCGGCATTTAAGGCCACATTAAATCCTTGAGTATCATTGTAGTTTTCTCTAATAATTATTTCATCCTCTGAAAATTTAATCTTATCATTTCCTTTTATACTATATAAATTATAATTAATGCCAGACATAATAGTTCCTGCACTTTTAATCTGTATCTCGGTTTGAGATTCAATGGCTCTTACAGAGTAATTTTCATTAAATTTATAAGTAGTTGATCCGGAAAATATATCCGTAGTTAAATTAGGAAATTGAATGCGAAACTCACTTTTAGGGATTTCAGGAATAAAATCTTTTGTGTTTACAACATAATAACCTCTATCATGATTATATTCAAAAAGGTGTGACCAATAATCAAATAATAATTTAAAATGTAAACGGAAAGAATTAGAATCTCCTTTATTTTTTTTGTCTTCATCTGAAACTCGAGGTCGAATCCCTAGTCTAATTGAAGCAAATTTATAACTTAAAACGAAAGCGTATTTTAAATTTAAATTTGGTTTGATATTGAGCTCAACTCCTTCTTTAGGTAAACTATATTGGAGAATATCATTACTAACTTCAAATTTGACATTAAATTGTTTTTTATGATCTTTTATGTATAAATTTTCATTAACAGTTAAAATGGTATCTATAACAGTACCTTGCGAATAAAGGTATGTTGAAAAACCAAGATATAGTATTGTAAAGAATAATTTTATCAAGTTAAAAAAGTTTATAATTTGTTTTAAATAATCAATAAAGTTTTATTTTTTAAATCTTGTATTGATATAATCATTGATCTCAGCAATTGATTTTATTTCTTGTGAAGAATTTCCACTTCTTACATAGAATTTTTCTTCAACTTGACCATTTTTATTTTTGTATTTAAGATATAATGGTTCATCAGCAGCTATGATCTTGATCTTGCAAATAACCTTTTGATCTTCACAGGTTTCAAATTGCATTCGTACATATTTACTTACATATTTGACACCCATTAAATTATGTAAAATATTTCTGAGGTGAACTTCATAATAATCAGCTGTAGATTTTTTTAAAGTACTAAAATCTTTCTCTAAACCAAGAATATTTTTATCATCATCAACTCCTATTAATAATATTCCTCCATCAGTATTTCCAAAAGCAGCTAAGGTTTTTAAAATTATCTTCTCTAATTCAGGATTTGTTTTTTCCTGACGATAATCCCATCTTGATGAAGATTTAAACTCTAAATATCTGTTTTCATCTTCTTTTAATAATTCTCTAATTAATGGTATTTTTATTCTGCTCGATTGATAAAAAAATCTTTTCTTAATTAGTATTAAAATAAGACCAATTGCAATTAAAATTAAAGCCAACCATTTTAAATAATCTGATATAATACTTACTGAATTTGTTTGTAGATCACTATTTGGAATAGTAAAAAGATAATTGAGAATACCTGTTTTGTAAGGATACCTTTTAAAAGCATTCCAGTAAACTTCATTTTTAAATTTAAAATTAAATGTACCTGAATCTATGTTCTCAAATTTTTTAAAATGATTTAGAGTATTTATGTGGAGGCTGTCAATTAGTGGATTAATATTTTCTATTTGTTCAGAATTATTTCTCATTCCTGAGCCCAAATTTAATTCCTTTCCTTCAGCAGTCTTAATAAATAATTTAACATATTTATATTTAGAATTAATATTGAATTCTTTTAAAAGATTAAGACGTGAAAATTCCATTAAAATTATACTATTCACATTTTCTGATTGATAAGAATATCAAGCATAGAAAAGCTCATTAGCTTTAATATTTTCATTATTTTTTTCACCTTTTAACCTTAAGAACCATTGAATTTGATTGTTACTTTTGACTAAATTACGATACCAAGAAGTTTGTCTAATGGATTCATCTAAACTTTCTTGCCAACTACTTATGAGTTTTTCTTTTTCAAACCTTTGCCAATGAAGAATATCAGGAATTTCTGTACTATCAATAACGTATATCAAACTATTCTCTTCTTTTCGAGTAACAACTTTATAATTATTTTGAAAGAATAAAATGGATACTATATAGGGGCTGTTATTCAGATATTTAAAAAAGAAATTTCTTGTATTTATGGTGTCTTTTATTTTTGTAGAGTCGCTAAAATTGGATTGGACATTACCGATGTTGTTTTCAACATCCTTAATAAAATTGGTAAAATTTTGATCAAAAGCCAAGGCTTCTTTTGAAAATAAGGTCTCTGAGTATTTAGTTTTGTTATTTATTGTGTATGTGTAGATCAAAAGAAGAAGACCTGTAACTATCAATAGTATAGCAAGAATATATTTTCTCATTTGTAAAATAACAATATTGTTGTTTGTAAATAAAAATATTAATAGGATTCAAAAATACTAAAACTATTAAATTTTAATATTATTTTTAAGACTTATCTACCAACAATAATTTTAAATTTATTCATTTTACATATTTTTCTTTTTAGCTTCCTTCCTTTTTAATTTTTTCTCTTGGATCAATGCCTTTTGCTCTTTAGCTTTTTCTTTCATTTCATCACTAATTCCAAACGGAATATTCAATTTTAAAAATAAAGTACTGTTTTTTGTCCCTGATCTATCTTTGTAAACATTCATAAAACCGTAATAATACCGAACGCCTAATGTCCATCCATAACCATTTAGCAATCTATATCCAGTACCAGCTACAACACCCATATCAAACCAGTTGATCATATCTTTATTCTTTTCTTTGATACGAGCACTATTTCCATCGATATTAGAATCAAATTGAATCCATGATTTATACATCCAACCAAATTGTAATCCTGCTTCTGCATAAATGTTACTTTTAAACTTGTATTTTGCTAAAGCAGGGACTAAAAAATAACTCATTTTTTGACTATAATCACCTTCCAAAATATTACCATTTTGATCTTTATAAACGGTTGCATTTAAAAATTCAAGGTCATCCATAGTTAAATTATCGATTCCCAGTGTTGATTTTACCAAAACTCCGGTATTTATATACCATTGTTCTTTTATTTTTATATCAAAATAAAAACC
>JAUWLK010000129.1 GCA_030613745.1 Flavobacteriaceae bacterium
TCATTAACTGCCCTACCAATTATTGAAACTCAAGCAGGAGATGTTGCAGCATATATTCCTACAAATGTAATTTCAATTACTGATGGTCAAATATTTTTAGATGGAGATTTATTTAACTCAGGTATTCGTCCAGCAATAAACGTAGGTATTTCTGTATCACGAGTTGGTGGTAATGCTCAAATTAAATCAATGAAAAAAGTTGCAGGTACCTTAAAATTAGACCAAGCACAATACCGTGAATTAGAAGCTTTTTCTAAATTTGGTTCTGATCTTGATGCTGCAACATTAAGTGTGATTGAAAAAGGTAAACGAAATGTTGAAATTTTGAAACAAGCTCAAAATGATCCATTTACTGTTGAAAATCAAGTAGCTATGATTTATTGTGGAACAAAGAACTTATTAAAAGATATTCCTGTTAACAAAGTTAAAGAGTTTGAAAAAGATTATTTAGAATTCTTAAGAGCCAAACACAGAGATACTTTACAAACTTTAAAATCAGGAAAATTAACTGACGAAGCATTAGCTATATTGGAAAATGTAGCAAAAGAAATAACAGCAAAATTCAAGTAATTGGTTCTTAATTAAAAAGAATGGCAAATTTAAAAGAAATACGTAATAGAATTTCATCTATTGGTTCAACGATGAAGATTACCAGTGCTATGAAAATGGTATCTGCTGCAAAGTTGAAAAAAGCACAAGATGCAATTATTCAGATGCGACCTTATGCCAATAAGTTAACTGAATTGTTACAAAATTTAAGCGCTACTTTAGATAGTGATGATGGTGGTATTTATACTGAACAAAGAGAAATTAATAAAGTTTTGCTTGTTGCCATTACTTCTAATCGTGGTTTATGTGGTGCTTTTAACTCCGTAATTATTAAAGATGTTAAATCTATTATTGAATCAAAATACTCTGGTAAAGAAGTCAGTCTCTTAACTATTGGTAAAAAAGGTAATGATTTATTGACTAAGGAGTTTAATATTTATGACAACAAAAGTGAAATTTTTGATGATCTAACTTTTGATAATGTTGCAATCATAGCTGAAGATTTAATGTTAAAATTTACTCAAGGGTCATTTGATAAAATTGAAATTGTTTACAACCAATTTAAAAATGCAGCTACACAAATTTTAACTTTAGAGCAATTTTTACCTATTCTTCCTCCTGATACTGAAAATTCATCAAATACAGATTATATTTTTGAACCTTCTAAAGAAGAAATTGTTGAAGGATTGATTCCTAAATCTTTAAAAACACAATTATTCAAAGCCATTAGAGATTCATATGCTTCTGAACACGGTGCTCGTATGACTGCCATGCATAAAGCAACAGATAATGCAACTGAATTAAGAGATGAATTGTTATTGATATACAATAAAGCTCGCCAATCAGCAATTACTAATGAAATTTTAGAAATTGTTGGAGGTGCTGAGGCTCTAAATAATTAAATAAAGTATAACCAAAATAAATTGTCCGAATAGAAGAAATTATAATTTCTTAAAAACTCCAAAGTTTAAACTTTGGAGTTTTTTTATAACTATTCTTTAAAAGCAATAAAAACAGACACTTTTACTAATAATCTAAATCTAGAAATGGTATTTACCAGAGATAAAAATAACATTATATCTGGATTTATTATTAACGCAGGTTGAGTCCAAAATTTGATTTGTATAAAAATAAAACAGAATTAATTATTAACATCCTTTTTTATTTTTTCCCATGCAACTTCAGGATTTATAAGTCCAATACCCGGAATATCATTATTAATAAGTTTACCATCTATGGTTTTTATACCTTTATATGGATTATTTGTTACACCAAGATTTCCATCAAGATCTACCCAATCTGCTAAAGAAGCCAAATGAAACGCAGCTGATATGGAACAAGAAGTTTCTGACATACAACCAAGCATAACTTTCAAGTTCTTCTTTTTTGCAAGTTTTGCCATTTTTAATCCTTCATTTAATCCGGTTGATTTTACCAATTTAATATTAATTCCATGATAAAAATTATCTGCTCTTTCAACATCCTGTAACCTTTGAATACCTTCATCTCCAACAATTGGCAATGGGCTTTTCGATTTCAACCATGCCATCTCATCTTCCATAGCAACAGGCATTGGTTGTTCTATAAAAACCACACCTTGTTCTTTTAACCAATAAATATTTTCCAGAGCTTGTGATTTGTCTTTCCAACCTTGATTAGCATCAATATAAAGAGGTTGATTTGAAACATTTCTTACTGCTTCAATAACTTTACGATCATTATCAGAACCAAGCTTGATTTTGAGAAACTGAAAATTTTTCGCTTCAAGAGTTCTTTCTTTAATAACCTCAGGAGTATCAATACTAATTGTTTTTGAAGTACTAATACTTTTTACTTCGGGTAAATCAAATAACCTATAACAAGGTTTACCTGAAATCTTTCCGGCAATATCATGTAATGCAATATCTATTGATGCTTTTACTGCAGTATTACCTGGTGCTATACTATCTATATAGAGCATAATACCTTCAATATCAAATGGATCTTTAAACCCTGATAGATCAACTTTAGAAATAAATTTTATTGCTGACTTTTGAGTTTCTCCGTACAACGGCGGCATTGAAGCTTCTCCATATCCAATTATGTCTTCAAACTGAATGGCTGTTAAAAGTAAAGGAGTTGAAGAACGAGCCCCTCTAGCAATTCTAAACACATATTTCATGTTTAAGGTATATGGTTGATAGCTGATTTTAAACATTATCTATTGTTTTTAAAAATTCATGATTTGAAATATAAAATAATTTTCAAAAACAATTACACTTGAGTTTAATTAAAATTATTTTAATAATATACTCATCATTTCAGTAGCTGAAACTTTACTGATTAATTTTATACTATCTTTTGGTGTTTTATCACCAATTTCATATGTGATACCAACAGCTTGATGTCCATATAAAAACCAACCTTTTGAAACAGGCTTAGAACTACTTCCTGATTGTTCATTTACTTTATAATTTGGTATATTCTTTTCCAGTCCTTTAAACCAACCATCTACAAATTGAGGTAATGCTGTATTAATTCTCTCATCATTTGTATAGAAAACATCATACCATGTTGAATGAAAATCTAAACCTAATATTAATTTAGAATTATTTTTATTTAAAGTTTTATTAATAAATTTTACAGTTTGTTTAATTTCTGGTTGATTGTAAACTGACCAGTCTCTATTTAAGTCTACTCCTCCAGCATTATGACGCCAATGACCTAGATCAACACCATCAGGATTCATAATAGGAAAAGCCAAAACTCTATATCTATCTAAAAATTTATTAGATAATTCTGATTCATTTAAAATAGTCTCTACAAAATATTGAAATGCATAATAACCTGTCACTTCAGGTGGATGTTGACGGGTTAATAAAACAATAATATCTTTTTCTTTATTATCTCCTATACTTATATCAAGTACCGGTAAATTTCTATTTAAAGTTGATTTACCTATACTTTTTACAGTAACATAATCTTCCTTATTTTTAATAAGTCCAGCATACCAAATTGCAACATCAGTTGAAGATTGAATTTCTTGTGCAGCAACAATAATAGGTCGTTTGATTAAATTAAGTTTAATAGTTAAAATACTATCCTTTTTAAAAATATAAGAAGAGTCAATAATAGCCCAATTATCATCAATTTTTAATTTAGGAATGTATCTGTGTTTATAACCTTTAGGGAATTGAAATTTAAAATAAAAAGATTTTGGTGTATCAG
Source organism: Flavobacteriaceae bacterium (assembly GCA_030613745.1). Taxonomy (GTDB): domain Bacteria; phylum Bacteroidota; class Bacteroidia; order Flavobacteriales; family Flavobacteriaceae; genus Lutimonas. The sequence goes on from JAUWLK010000129.1 coordinate 3,757, forward strand.
ACCAAGTTTTAAAAGCATAATATGCACTATTATTTATTGGTGCATTCTCAGGATTTATCATCACTATAGCTGTACTATCATTTTCTAATTTAAATCCATTCAAACGTGCGGCATCAAATTCATTACTAGCGTATACACCAACTTCAGGTAATACATATGTTTTTTTTTGTTGAATTTTTATATACTTATCATTAGTATCAACTGGAGTTTTAAAATCAACTGTATCTACACTTTTGCATTTTACTAAAAATAAAAAGCTCAAAATCAATACTATATAAATTGACTTGTAATTAATTGTTTTCATAATTTATTTTTTTTTTAATTTGGAATATTTATAAGAGACCCTAAAAATACAGCATTCACAAAAAGCTTATTTGTTCCATACCATGAACCTCTAAAATTTGGATTATCAGCAAACATAACAACTCTACCTTTTCCTAATTTACTAACTATAATAGATGCAGATTTGCTCATTAAATCTAAATTATCTTTGGTGATATAACCATCAATATGTGGGTTTTTAGTATATTTTGCTACGGTTGAAAATTTACTTTTACTTGGCATTAACCAAACTCTATTATTTTTATAAACTGGTAACTTTCTGTTATGATATCCAAATCCAATAGGATGAGTAATATCTAAATCTACTTCAAAAATAGCACCACCTATACTTTGTTTTCCTATCGTACCTCTGGCATTTGCATAATTCAATCTACCTACTTGTTTTGAGCTATCTTTCTTTTTAGTTACTAAACTTTCCTTTACAATCTTATTTTTTACAGCCCATGTATTAGCTCTTGCTGAAGTAATTAAAGTGTTCCCTTGAGAAACCCAAGATTTTAATCTTTCTTTATTTTTTTTATCTAACTGACTATAATTCCCGGAAACCAAAATTATCACATTGTATTTACTCAAATCAGTTCTATTAAATATTCTTTCAGGAACTTTAGTCAAAGGCATTTGCAATCGTTGTTCAAACAAATGCCAAACCTCACCTGCTTCATATGAAGACACTCCACCTTCAACAAGTATCATTGCTTTAGGTTTTTGTAGAATTTCAAAACTACCACTACCTAAACCATTTCCTTTAATTGTAAATCCGGTATTTACTGAATATCCTTGTACGTTGTGTTTTTTACTAGCTGAAGTTACAATTTCGTAAAGAGAGTCTTTAGATATATTCTGAATGCTAACTGATATCAATAAAGTTCCTCTATTAAAATTAACTTCTTTTCCATTTGCGGTAATAGAAAATGGTTTTGTTGAAGTTTTGACTATCACTCCTTTTTGTTGTATACTATATAAAACAGCAGGGGCATAATAATCATCCCAAGGAATTAAATAAGCATACTCACTCAGCTCAAACTTATCCGTTTGAACAACATTCAAATCTGAAGTAATTTCATTTTTATAACTTGGCATCTTGGTAAGTGCACTATGTTTCATATTATAAAAATTAACTAATGACCAAGATGACGCATCATAATATACACTGTCACGATACTTTTTATAGGTTTCAAATAAGGATTGTACCAAATAATATTGTTTTTGTTTGGTAGGCACTACATAACTGCGTCCGACTTTAAATTTTTTGTTGTTTACAAATAAATTATTATCTAAATTATAAACTTTTATTTTGTGTTTTAACAGTAAATCTATAAATGCTTTATTTCTATTTTTATCATAATCATCTCCAAATACATACCCTTTTATTTTACTTTTTGATGCTTTTTCTAAAGATTTTTTAAAGAAATTATTTTGATAGTTATATAATACATCTTTATTTATTATTGATGCTTTTATTGTAGCAAAACTAGATACATATTGATTTCTTATTGTAAATTGAAAAGTAATATCACCAGTTGTAGTTTCTTGTAAATGACCACGTGAACTAGCTTGTTCAAACAATAATGCCAATGAACCTTGTAAATCCATATATGTTGAGCCATAGCCTGGGTAAGTTGAATCATATCTTTCTCCGGTAAAATACAAAGAACCTATTTTATCTAGATCTGCAGAGAATTGTTTAGCAAATAAATTATTTAAAGTTGTATAATTCTCAACCGGAGTTATAGGATTTAAAGAAGCCGACATATTTTTTGGCTCAAAAAAGTAAGTACTATTTGTTCCCATCTCATGAAAATCGGTAACCACATTCGGATACCATTCGTGATACCATTTTAATCTCGCATTACTTTCTGGTTGAATTCCTAAAATTAAATCTCTATTTAAATCAAACCAGTAATGATTGGTTCTTCCTCGTGGCCAACCTTCATTGTGTTCTATATCAAATTTATCAGCAACCAATGGGCTTCCTCTAAAAGTATTTGCCCAATTTGTATGTCTATCTCTACCATCAGGATTTATGGTTGGATCTATAAAGAAAATTGCCTCTTTAAGGTATTCTTTTACCTTTGGATTTTCTGAAGCGATTAATGTATAAGCAGTAAGCATTGCTGCTTCTGTACTTGAAGGTTCATTTCCATGAACCCCATATGCCAAATTAATGAAAATAGGTAAATCTGAAAAATCGGTAATGTTAGTTTTTTCATCAACTACTTTTAAATGCTTTTTCTTTATTGCATCCAAATTTTGATGATTTTCAGGTGAAGCAATGGTCAATATAATCAGTTTCCTATTCTCATTCGTTAACCCATAAACAGTTATAGTAGCCTTATCAGATATATCAGCTAACTTATTCATATAAGAAACAACTAAATCATAACGAGTATGGTACTCACCAATTGGGTAGCCTAAAAACTCTTCGGGACTAGGAATATTTTTATTAAAAGGTTGGTATTCTTCAAAATAATAATTTTGAGCAAAAATATTTGAATTTGAAACTAATAATAATGATATAATCGTAACTATTTTAAAAAATTTATTCATATCTGATTTATTAATATTTTTTGAATTTATTTAAAGGTAAATGTCGGAATTATAATTTAAAAATTATGTCATAAAAATTACTTAAATATTTTTTTAATTTTACAATTCCAACTCCTATGGTTAAAACAAATATTCTTTAGCTTCAAATTTAATTATATGATAAATTCATGCAGTTTTTATAATTAATGTACTTTATTTGATATTAAAAATTTAATTTTGCATTCTTTAATTTATTAAAAATGGATTTTCAAAAAATTATTGATGATATACACAGCAATTTTAAAGATGAGACTGATAAAGGTAAAGTAGCATCCTATATTCCCGAGTTTAAAAAAATTAACCCTAATAAATTAGGTATAAATCTTTTTACTATATCTTGCCAAAGTTATGGAGCAGGAGATTATCAAGAAAAATTATCTATTCAAAGTATTTCAAAAGTTTTAGCACTAACATTAGCTTTCAAGCTTATAGGAAATAAGTTATGGAGGAGAGTTGGTGTTGAGCCTTCTGGCGATCCATTTAATTCTTTGATACAATTAGAATTTGAAAAAGGAATTCCAAGAAATCCTTTAATTAATTCAGGTGCTTTGGTTGTAAGTGATATCTTAATAAGTAAACTAAAAAATCCAAAATCTGATTTTTTAAATTTTATTCGTAAATTATCTAACAACAATCAAATTAATTACAACTTAAAAATAGTTAGCTCTGAAAAAAAATACGGATTTAAAAATTCGGCTCATGTAAATTTAATGAAATCATTTAAAAATATCAGAAATGATATTGATGAAGTTTTAGATTTTTACTATCATATCTGTTCTATTGAAATGACCTGCGAAGAACTTTCAAAAACCTTTTTAGTCTTTGCAAATGGTGGAAAATTAACTTATAATGATGAACGTATCATCTCAACAAG
>JAUWLK010000085.1 GCA_030613745.1 Flavobacteriaceae bacterium
TTTTATATCAATAATGTGAAACTGAAACAAGTTCAGTTTGACGAAAATTATTTTACAAATTCTTCAAATGATTTTAAATCTAATTCATTTAAAAATTTAACTTTTTTCTTGATTTTGGCATAATCTTTTTTAGATTTTGAAAAACGGTCTTCAATAATACTTAAATTTTCTAATTCAGCATTTGAAGGTTTGTCATAACTACCGGCAATTTTACTATATAAATCTGCCATTTTTTCTCTTAGTTGAGGCTTAGCAGAACCTACATAATTATCTCCTGTGGTAATTACTAAAGACTCTTTTAGTTTAGTTAAAGCCTCAATCGTTTTTTTCTTTACAGATTTTTCCAAAATAGCATCTAATTCATAAACCATGTATGCTAAGTCTTGTGTCATGTCATACATTTTCATTGTCGTTTTGTGTTTTAAAACTCTATCATTTGCAGTTAAATTTGATTTAGGGTCATAAATTACTTCAACATTATGTTCGTAAGTTTCTTTACCCTTTTTTAGGACAACTTTGTAAATCCCAGCTTCAACTTTAGGTGAAGTAAAACCTCCATAGCTAAATGTTTTTCCTTTGGCAACTTTAGGTTGTTTTATTCTGTAATTCCATTTTACAATATTGATACCTTTAGCCTTTCCTGGTCCAAGTTCTGTAATTGTATTCCCATCCATATCCTGAATTTCCATAGTCATTTTACCAAAAGTATGACGCTTTTTTAAATAATATTTTATTTGTGCAGCACGAGTAGGATTTGGTCCAACAAATTGAGTTTCTGTACCAAAATTACCTGCAAAACTACCTTCTTCAAATATTATTGTAGGTTTTGTATTGAAAAAGTGAACTTTTTTTTGTAAAACTTCTTGATTTATTTCACGTAAAGGAGAAATATCATCAATAATAATGACACCTCTACCATGAGTTCCCATTACCAAATCATTGGTTTGTTTTTGTAAATCAATAAAATGAACCGCAGCGGCAGGCATATTGTTGGTGAATTTATTCCAATTTTTTCCACCATTTATTGTGATATATAAACCAAATTCAGTTCCTAAAAACAACAAATCAGGATTTACATAATCTTCTTGAATGTTTCTTACAAAACCTACCACATCATCAGTAATAATATTAGTCCATGTTTTACCAAAATCGGTAGTTTTGAATGCGTAAGGTTTCATGTCATTCATTGTATGTCCGTCAAAAACGGCATATGCAGTTCCTTTATCAAAAACGCTGGCTTCAATATGGTAACACCAAGTATTTTTAGGTAATCCAGTAATATTCATTGAAGTGTTTGTCCAGTTTTTTCCTCCGTCTTGAGTTATTTGTACATTTCCGTCGTCTGTACCAGCCCAAATAATATTTTCATCTAAAGGCGATTCTACTATAGTAAAAATAGTTGTATGGTTTTCGGCACCGGAGTTATCTTTTGATAATCCACCGGAACCTTCCTGTTTTTGTTTACTCTTATCATTTGTGGTTAAATCAGGTGAAATAATTTTCCAAGTATTCCCCATATCTTCAGATTTATGAACAAATTGACTTCCCATATAAAAACGATCTGGGTGGAATTTACTTAAAGCCATAGGAGCATTCCAGTTAAATCGAAGTTTTGGATATCCTTTTTGAGGAAGTGGTTGAACAGTTTTAACTCTTTTGTTATCTACATCATATCTCCAAACATTTGCTGCTCCTTGCATTTCTGAATAAATAATGTTTTTTGTATAATGTTTTAACACTCTAAAACCATCACCACCACCAATAGAATTCCAATCTTTTGCGTTAATTCCTCCAGGAGAAGATGAAGGTCCATACCAAGAGCCATTATCTTGTAAACCGCCATAAACATTATACGGTTCAGCATCATCAACACTTACATGATAAAACTGAGATAAAGGTAAGTCTTCTACAATTTCCATAGTAGTACCGCCATTCCATGAGCGATAAACTCCACCGTCAGTTCCTGCATAAATTCTATCAGAATTATTAATATCAAAAGTAATATCGTGAATATCACTATGCATGTTTCCTAAATTTTTAAATGTTTTCCCACCATCTTTTGAAATAGATCCGCTTAAACCACCTTTAATAATTACATCAGGATTTTTAGGATCAACTACTATTCTTGAAAAGTAAAACGGACGAACAGTTATACCAAAATCGTTATTAAGTTGTTTCCAGTTTTTACCGGCATCATCACTTCTGTATAATCCTTTCTTTTCGTCTTTTTCGGCTTCAATTACTGTGTATAGTATTTTTGGATTGGATTTGGCTACTGCAATTGCTAATCTTCCTAATTTTCCTTTCGGGAAACCGTTATGAATTTTATTCCAAGTAGTACCTCCATCAGTAGATTTGTACAGTGCACTATTTTCACCTCCAGATTCAAATGACCATCCAGTACGACGGAATTCCCACATAGAAGCATATAAAGTATTTGGATTTTCAGGATCCATTGCTAAATCAGCACAACCTGTTTTTGGATTTACATATAAAATTTTATTCCAAGTTGTACCACCATCTGTAGTTTTATAAACTCCACGATCTTCACTATCACCCCAAAGTGCACCTAAAACGGCTACGTAAATTTCTTTAGAATTTTTAGGGTTTACAATAATATTTGCAATACGTTCAGAATTTTCAAAACCAATCTTTTTCCAATTAGAACCACCATCAACAGATTTGTACATACCATCACCAATAGAAACACTATTACGAGGCCATGTTTCACCTGTACCAACATAAATAGTATTGTCAGGGTCATTTGGATCAAGAGCTACTGCTCCAATAGATTGGCAATAATCATCAAAAATTGAATTAAAAGTCGTTCCACCATCGTTAGATTTCCATACACCGCCACCAGCAGTACCTGCATAAATAATACGGTTGTTTGTTGGATGATTTTCTAAATCATTAATGCGGCCACTCATTAGTGCAGGTCCAATTTGTCTTGCAGTTAAGTCTCCAAAAAGTTCTTTACCTTTTAGTGTAATTTCTTGTTGTGCATTACTATTGTAGGGTAAAACTCCAAATAATAAAGCAATTAATAAAATTATTTTTCTCATGAGAGGATGGATTAAATTAATAAAAAAGTCCTCAAAATATTTTGAGGACTTTTAATAAGTTAAGAGGTTATTTTTTTTCTTCAACTGGTTTTTCTTCAGTTATGTTTTCTTCTTTAGGAAAAGAAAAAGTACTATCATCAATTTTAGGATTGAGTTCAATTGAAGTTATAGTTAATGGTGATCCTGGTTGCCCTTTAACACCTTGTGTCATAGAAAAAGGAAAATAAATACCATCAACTTCTTGATAATCACTAAAAGTAACTTCAGATATCATCCCTTTAGCTTGACCTGACTTCATTTCACTTTGAACAGCAATAGGTACAAAATTTTCAGTATCAAAAAAGTAAAAATTAATGCTTTCTTCTTTTTTACCATCAATAGTAACAGGCTCTTTTGTTAATTTAATTTTAAAGGTTTCTGCTCCATCTATGGTTTCGTTACCTAATAATTCAACAGTATAGCCTTTTTCTTTGTAATCTATAAAAGGGTCAAGGAAATCGTTTATTTCTAATTTCATATTGGCTGTTGCTTCAGCATCACTTTTTTCAGCTTTCATTGTCATAAAATTTGTACTCCATAAAGTTTCACCGTCAAAAACTCCTTGTTTTATTTCTTTACCTTGGAAATTGATAACAGTCATTTGCTTCCCATCTTTTAATTGTATAATTTCTAATGGTATTTCCATGCCTTGTTGGTTAACTTTAGCAACCATTTTAATACCATCAACTTTTTTTAAATTATCTATGCCACCTATATTTTCAAAATAAGTATTGATTATTTCATCAGCTGTTTGTGCGTTAATAGTAAAGCTTGTGCAAAATACTAGTAGAATTAGTGTAAATTTTTTTATCATAATAATTTTTTTAAAGAATTGAATAAATATTTTATAGATTAATAATTATGTTTATAAGTGTACTAAATTATAAAAAGGTAACATATTTTGAATTAAAAATTTAAAATATGTTTAAGATTGTTAATAAATAAACTAAGATTAGGAATAGTAAAATTTATTAAATCAATACTTTTAAAAACTCATTTTTAAAGAAATATTTTATTATATGTATTTAATTTTTGATACCGAAACAACTGGTTTACCAAAAAAATGGAACGCTCCAATTACTGATACAGATAATTGGCCAAGATGCGTGCAAATTGCCTGGCAATTACATAATGAAATGGGTGAAATTGTTGAGCATCAAGATTTTTTAATAAAACCAGAAGGCTATAACATACCATATGACGCAGAACAAATACATGGTATTTCTACTCAACTAGCTAATGAAAAAGGAATTTCGTTAAAGGAGGTATTACAACTATTTAACAAAGCTTTAGATAAAACAAAATTTGTAGTAGGTCAAAATGTGAATTTTGATTTGAATATTATGGGTTGTGAATTCCATAGACTTGGTGTAGCAACGGAGTTAAATAATTTACCAATTTTAGATACTTGTACTGAAAAAACGGCATTACTTTGTCAAATACCCGGTGGTAGATATGGTAAATTTAAATTACCAACTTTAACTGAATTACATCAACATTTATTTAATACCCCTTTTAATGAAGCACATAATGCAACTGCTGATGTTGAAGCCACAACTCGTTGTTTTTTAGAACTTATTAGATTAAATAATTATTCTATAAATGAATTAGAAATAAACGATAGTTATTTAGAACAATTTGCAATTAAAAATCCCAATACTTTTCAACTTATTGGATTGAAACATGTAAATCTAAAAAAGGAAAGTAAGAAATTAAAAGAAAAAGAAGCCCAAAAATTTAATACTCTAAAAGAAACCTCAATTCAGGCAGATTTAGTTGATGTTCAATTTACACACTTACATAACCATTCTCAATTTTCAATTTTACAATCAACTTCTAGTATTTCAGGATTGATTAAAGCTACAATTAAAAATAAAATGCCTGCTGTTGCATTGACAGATACGGGTAATATGATGGGAACTTTTCTTTTTGTTAAAGAAGTTTTAAATTATAATAAAAATGCAGAAATTCCTATAAAACCTATAGTTGGATGTGAATTTAATGTTTGTGAAAACCATTTGGATAAAAAAAACAAAGACAATGGTTATCAGGTTGTTATGCTAGCTAAAAATAAAAAAGGCTATCATAATTTAGCAAAAATGGCTTCTATGGCTTATATAGAAGGGTTTTACTATATACCACGAATTGATAAAGAAATTATCAAAAAATATAAAGAAGATATTATTGTTTTAAGTGGTAATATGAATGGTGAAATACCAAATAAAATTTTAAATATTGGTGAAAAGCAAGCTGAAGATGCACTGCTTTGGTGGAAAGAAGAATTTGGGGATGATTTTTATTTAGAACTAAATGACCATCAACAAGAAAATGAACAACATGTTAATGAAGTTATCATACAATTTTCAAAAAAGCACAATGTAAAAATTGTTGCTGCAAACAATACATTTTATTTAGATAAAGAAGATTCAACTTCACATGATATTTTACTTTGTGTAAAAGATGGTGAAAAAGTTGCAACACCAAAAGGTAGGGGTAGAGGTTTTCGATATGGTTTGACTAATGATGAGTATTATTTTAAAAGTCAGGAAGAAATGAAAATGCTTTTTCAGCATATTCCTGAAGCATTAATTAACATTCAAGAAGTTGTTGATAAAGTTGAAATTTACAAATTGGCTCGTGAGGTATTACTGCCTAAGTTTGATTTGCCAGAAAAGTTTATAAATAAAGAAGATGATAAAGATGGAGGGAAAAGAGGCGAAAATGCTTTTTTAAAATATTTAACTTACGAAGGAGCTAAAGAAAGATATCCAGAAATTACTGATGAAATTAAAGAACGACTCGATTTTGAGTTGATGATTATTGAAAACACCGGATATCCAGGGTATTTTTTAATTGTAGAAGATTTTATAAAAGAAGCCCGAAAAATGGGAGTTTCTGTTGGGCCAGGTAGGGGTTCTGCAGCAGGATCAGCAGTAGCTTATTGTTTGAAAATAACCAATATTGATCCTATAAAATACAATTTACTTTTTGAGCGTTTTTTAAATCCTGACAGGGTTTCACTTCCTGATATTGATATTGATTTTGATGATGAAGGAAGGCAAAAAGTAATTGATTATGTAATCCAAAAATATGGTGTAAATCAGGTTGCTCAAATTATTACTTACGGAACAATGGCAGCAAAATCATCTATAAGAGATACAGCCAGAGTTTTAGATTTACCATTGCATGATGCTGATAGAATCGCAAAACTAATTCCGAATGTAAAATTAAAAAATATTTTTGGTGAAGATGAAAAAAGTGTAGCAAAAATAAAAGGGCTTCGTAGCGAAGAAGCTGCAAATGTAAATGAGTTAAAAACAATTTCTGAAGGAGATGGGCTTGTCGCCGATACAATTAATCAGGCTCGAGCTTTAGAAGGTTCGGTACGTAATACAGGTACACATGCCTGTGGTGTAATTATTACGCCAGAAGATATTACGAACTTAATTCCGGTAACAACCGCTAAGGGTACAGATATGTTTGTTACCCAATTTGATAATTCAGTTGTAGAAGATGCAGGTTTATTGAAAATGGATTTTTTGGGTTTAAAAACACTGACCTTAATAAAAGATACCGTTAAAATTGTTAAAGCTTTACATGGTATTGATCTGGTTCCTGATGATTTTCCTTTGGATGATGAAAAAACTTTTACTTTATTTCAAAAAGGAGAAACTGTTGGTATTTTTCAATATGAATCTCTTGGAATGCAAAAACATTTAAAGGCATTAAGACCTTCAGAATTTGCTGATCTTATTGCAATGAATGCCTTGTATCGTCCGGGGCCAATGGAATACATTCCTTCATTTATTGAAAGAAAGCACGGTAGAGAAGAAATTGTTTATGACCTTCCTGATATGGAAGGGTTTTTAAAAGAAACTTACGGAATTACTGTTTACCAAGAGCAAGTGATGTTATTGTCACAGAAATTAGCTGATTTCACAAAGGGTGAAGCAGATATGTTGCGTAAAGCCATGGGTAAAAAAATATTTGCTTTACTAGTAAAACTAAAGCCATTATTTATTGAAGGTGGAAAAAAGAATAACCACCCTGAAGAAGTATTAGAAAAAATTTGGAAAGATTGGGAGGCTTTTGCCGCTTATGCATTTAATAAATCTCACTCTACATGTTATGCTTATATTGCTTATCAAACAGCTTATTTAAAAGCGCATTACCCTGCCGAGTATATGGCTTCTGTTTTGAGCAATAATATGAATGATATCAAACAAGTATCTTTTTTTATGGAAGAGTGTAAGCGTGCAGATATTGAAGTTTTAGGTCCTGATATAAATGAATCATTTTATAAATTTTCTGTAAATAAAAATGGTGCTATTCGCTTTGGAATGGGAGCAATAAGAGGAGTAGGAGCAAATGCAGTCAAAGCAATTGTAAGTGAAAGAAAAGAAAATGGAAATTATAAATCAATTTTTGATGTAACCAAACGTGTTGATTTACGGGCAGCAAATAAAAAAGCTTTTGATGGCTTGGTATTGGCTGGTGGATTTGATTCATTTACCGAAACGCAAAGAGAGCAGTATTATGCATTAGATGAAAAAGGATTGACTTTTATTGAAAAAGCAATTCGGTATGGAAATAAATTTCAAGAGAGTAAAAATTCAGCTCAAGTTTCTTTGTTTGGAGAAGCATCTGAAGTTCAATTTGATGAGCCAATAATCCCTCCATGTAAACCATGGAATATAATGGAAAAATTAGCTAAAGAAAAAGAAATGATAGGTATTTATATTTCCGGTCATCCCTTAGATGACTACAAAATGGAGATTAAATATTTTTGTAATGCAAAAGTTGATATGTTAAAAGATATCAATAAATTGGAAGGGCAAGAATTAACATTTGCCGGTATTATTTCAGATGTACAACACAGAGTTGGTAAAACCGGTAAACCATGGGGGTTATTCACTTTTGAAGATTATACAGATTCTTATGAATTTAGATTGTTTAATGAAGAATATTTAAAATTTCGACATTTTTTAATTCCAAATACATTTCTATATATTAAAATTTTATTGCGACGACCTTGGCAAAGTAGCGATGTGAGAGTGCAATTCGTTGCAATACAACAATTGCAAGATGTGTTAAATAAAATGGCTAAAAAATTAACAATTCAATTGGATGTTAATTCATTAAATAATAAAAAAATAGAGTCAATTAATTCAGTATTAAAACAACATAAAGGATCTCAACATTTGAGTTTTGTTGTTTACGATATGCAAGAAAAAATGAAATTGAATATGCCTAGCCGTAGCTCAAAAATAGATATATCTAAAGAATTATTAGAAGAATTGAAAGCTAATGAACTGAGTTTTAAATTGAATTAATGATATTTTAAAATAGTTTTTTAATAAAAGTTTAATTAAATGAACATACATTTTATATCTATTGGAGGAAGCGCAATGCACAATCTTGCTTTGACTTTACATGAAAAGGGTGATAAAATAACAGGTAGTGATGATGAAATATTTGAACCTTCCAAATCAAGGTTGGCTTCAAAAGGATTATTGCCTGAAGAATTTGGTTGGTTTCCTGAAAAAATTACAGATAAAATTGATGCTATTGTTTTAGGAATGCATGCCAAGGCAGATAATCCTGAATTAATTAAAGCTCAGAAATTGGGTTTGAAAATATATTCTTATCCTGAATTTTTATATGAACAGTCTAAAAATAAAACTAGAGTAGTTATTGGCGGATCACATGGAAAAACTACTATTACTTCAATGATTTTACACGTTTTAGATTATAACGATATTAAAGTTGATTATATGGTTGGAGCTCAATTAGAAGGGTTTGATAGAATGGTTCACCTTACTGATGAAAATGAATTTATGATTATTGAAGGAGATGAGTACCTTTCTTCACCTATTGATCGCCGTCCGAAATTTCATTTATACAAAGCAAATATTGCTTTACTAAGCGGAATTGCTTGGGATCATATGAATGTTTTTCCAACTTTTGAGAATTATGTAGACCAGTTTAAAATTTTTATTGATACGATGGTTCCGGGTGGAATTTTGGTGTATAATGAAGAAGATGTAGAAGTCAATAAAATTGTAAAAGAAGCTACCAACTCGATTAAAAAACAGGCTTATAAAACTCCTGAGTACATCATTGAAAATGGACAAGTATTTATAGAATCATCAGAAGGTAAAATACCACTACAGATTTTCGGTAAACACAATTTGCAAAACCTTGCCGGAGCTAAACTTATTTGCCAAAGTATAGGTGTTGGAGAAGAAGAGTTTTTTGAAGCAATTTCTACTTTTAGTGGAGCTAGTAAACGTTTGGAGAAACTTGCAGAAGGTAAAAATTCAATAATATTTAAAGATTTTGCCCATTCTCCTTCAAAAGTTAAAGCAACTACTAATGCTGTAAAAGAACAATTTGGAGATAAAAAAGTTTTGGCTTGTTTAGAGTTACATACTTATAGCAGTTTGAATGCTGATTTTTTAAATTTATATAAAAATGCCTTAGATGCTGCAGATGAAGCCGT
>JAUWLK010000038.1 GCA_030613745.1 Flavobacteriaceae bacterium
TGCATTGTGTTTTGTACAAGCTTCATACAATTTGATTAAATCTTTAGGATTATGTGAAAAATCTGCATCCATTTCAATGATATAATCATATTTTTTATCAATTGCCCATTTAAATCCATGAATATAGGCTGCACCTAAACCCTTTTTTTCTTTTCGAATTTGTATAAATAGTCTTTCAGGATATTCATTTTGTAAATTTTGAACAATGTTAGCTGTGCCGTCTGGCGAACTATCATCAACCACTAAAATATCAAATGCTTTTGTTTGAGAAAATGTAGTTCTTATAATTTTTTCTATATTCTCTTTTTCATTATAAGTTGGTATGATAACCAGGGTGTCTTGCATAATTATTTTTTTGTCATGCAAAGGTAAAACAAATTATTGCTAATTTTGTGTTAAGAATTCACTCTATGAAATTAATTCAAAAATCAAAATATCAATTTCTTTTTTTCCTCATTATTTTCTTTGTTATTAACCTTTTACAAAGTAAATATACTGCATTATTTGAAGATGAAGCCTATTACTGGGTTTGGTCAAAAAATTTAGCTTTTGGATATTTTGATCACCCTCCTTTAGTTGCACTTTGGGTTAGAATTAGTAGTTTATTTTTTGATTCTGAATTGGGAGTTCGGTTTTTTTCAACCATTAGCTTTTCTTTAATGCTTGTTATTATTTGGTTGATTATTGATTATAAAGAAAAATGGAAATATGTTTGGTTGTATTTTTTATTGGTTATTTCTGTAGCTTTATTAAATGTTTTTGGTTTTGTCACTACTCCTGATACGCCACTTTTCTTATTTACAGCACTATTTTTGTATGCTTACAAACAATTTTTAATTAAAGATAATTGGAAATATATATTGCTGTTAGGTTTTTCTATGGCAGGAATGTTGTATAGCAAATACCATGGTGTTTTGGTTCTCTTTTTTGTTGTAATGTCAAATCTTTCATTGCTTAAAAATAAAAAATTTTGGATGGCAAGTCTCTTTGGGTTTTTACTTTTTTTACCACATTTAAACTGGCAATATCAAAATGATTTTCCTTCGTTTGTTTATCACCTGAAAGAAAGAGGTAAAAAACCATATAGAATTGACAATACATTAATGCATTTTGTAAATATTATAGCCATTGTAGGTATTACGTTTCCAATAGTGTATAAAGCTTTTTTTAAACTAAAAACATATTCTAAATTTGATAAATCATTGAATTTTATAATTTACGGGTTTGTTGTATTTTTCTTTTTTACAACATTTACTTCTCGTCCACAAGCACAATGGATTGGTATAATACTAATTCCTTTAATAATCTTAACTTTTCCTTATTTTATTCAAAACCAAAAAGCTAGAAAATGGTTAATTATTTTAGGATCTATTCAATTTGGATTATTATTAATCGTGAGAATCTTTTTAGCCAATGAAAATATTTCACCAATAAAACTAGAACCTCATATTGGTCAAACTTGGATTCCTGCTTTAAAAGAGAAAACTAAAAGCAAGCCTATTGTTTTTGTTAATTCATACCGAAATGCTTCTTTATATACTTTTTATACAGGTATTAAAACACATTCTTACAGTATTTTAAAAGGAAGAAAAAGTCAATATGATTTATTGAATTTTGAAGAAAAAATGCAATCTGAAAATGTATATGGTATAAGTAAGTTATTAACAGGTGAACCACGTATAGTGAAAAAAAAGAAAGATTTTCTTAACGGAAAAACTATTTCAAATTATTCAACTTTTCAAAAAGTAATTTGTAATATTAATTCTGAAGATTTATTCATTGAAGTGGGTAAAAATATTAATTTTGAATTTACATTTAAAAATACTTATAATAAAAATATTAGTTTTGAACATGTAAAGTTTATTGGTGTTTTTCAAGGATATAAGAATAAAATCATTGCAAAAGTTCCTTTGAAAATAAATAATTTATCAAGTTTAACTGCAAATGAAGAAAAAATATTTGAAGCTACTTTTATTGCTCCAAAAATAGTTTATAACGATGAAATAACATTTAGAGTAGCTTTGCAGTTTTATAATTTATTAGAAGGCTATCAAGGTAATAAAGTTTATCCCATATTTATAAAAGAATCAACTACAAATTAAAAAAATAAATGTTTGAAGGTATAGAAAGAATTGCTTTTTCAAAAGATTGGATTACTATAGTTTTAATGTTGGTTTTAGCATTAATTACAATAGTTAAATTTGTTTATAGTGAACGATTTTCTAAACTTTTTTCTCTTTTATATTCAGAAAAATATTATAGTGATTATTTAAAAAATAAGCCACTTGTATTCAATAAATTTCATTTATTACTCTTTTTAGTAATTATTATTAATGTTTCTTTGTTGGTTTTTTTTAGTTTTAAAACCTTTAATTCTTCTAATATTTCAAATGATTTTACATTTTTTATTCAAGTTTTAATCCTTGTTATTTTATATATTTTTATTCGATATTTTATTGGTTATTTTTTAGGTGTTATTTTTGAAATTTATGAAAATCAAAAATATGTTACTTTTCTTAAAATCAGTAATTTATCTTTTATTTCGATTTTAACTTTTCCTTTACTTGTTCTTATAAATTTCAGTAGTATTTCTCTACAT
Source organism: Flavobacteriaceae bacterium (assembly GCA_030613745.1). Taxonomy (GTDB): domain Bacteria; phylum Bacteroidota; class Bacteroidia; order Flavobacteriales; family Flavobacteriaceae; genus Lutimonas. Next base: position 2,600 of record JAUWLK010000038.1, read on the forward strand.
AAATTTTTACTAGTTTTTAGTATAATTATTGTTCTTATATTATCATTTATACGCTACTATACAATTTTAAAAAATGAAAGAATAAAATTTAATAATTTGTTTTATTTATTTTTGTACCTTTGCGCCCTTGAAATAGCGCCTTTTATAGTTATTTATAAAATGTTTGTTTATTAAAACAAAATAGAATATAATATGAAAATAAAAACTATACTTGTTTCACAACCGGCTCCTAAGGTAAATCAGTCTCCTTATCACGACTTAATGAATAAACAAAAAGTGAAAATTGATTTTAGATCTTTTATTCATGTTGAAGGAGAATCAGCAAGAGAAGTTCGGTCTCAAAAAATTGATTTCTTAAACTTTTCTGCTGTTATTTTCACTAGTAGAAATGCTGTTGATAATTATTTTAGATTAGCAGAGGAAATGCGTATTATTATACCTGATTCCATGAATTATTTTTGTTTATCAGAAGCTGTTGCTTTTTATTTACAAAAGTATGTAGTGTATAGAAAACGAAAAATATATGTTGGTAAAAGAACACTTGAAGATTTATTGCCTTTAATAATAAAACATAAAACTGAAAAGTTCATATTACCTTGTTCAGACAAAGTTAAACCTGCAATTCTTGAAAAATTAGATAAATCAGGTATTGAATGGAAAAAAGCAGTTTTATTTAAAACCGTAATTAGCGATTTATCTGATTTAAAAGGTGTTTTATATGATGTTTTAGTATTCTTTAGTCCTAGTGGTATTAAATCATTATTTAAAAATTTTCCGGAATTTAAACAAAATAGTACTCGTATTGCTGTGTTTGGAAACTCTACGGTTAAAGCTGCAGAAGAAGCTGGTTTAAAAATTGATATAACAGCCCCAACAAAAGAAAACCCTTCTATGACTATGGCTTTAGAAAAATACATCAAAGAAGTAAATAAATAATTACTTTAAGAAATAAATATAAAAACGCCTTAAAAATAAACTTTAAGGCGTTTTTTATATTTATTCTTGTTTTAAGCTTCTTTAATTGCCTCTTTAATTCTAGTTTCTAATTCCTCTGCTAATTCAGGATTGTCTTGAATTAAACCTTTAACAGCATCTCTTCCTTGCCCTAATTTAGTTTCATCATAACTAAACCATGACCCGCTTTTTTTGACAATACCATATTCAACTCCCAAATCTAAAATTTCTCCCACTTTTGAAATTCCTTCTCCATACATTATATCAAATTCAGCAATCTTAAATGGTGGAGCCACTTTATTCTTTACAACTTTTACTTTGGTACGATTACCTATCACATTATCACCATCTTTTATTTGTGTACGTCTTCTTATATCTAATCTAACCGAAGCATAAAATTTTAAAGCATTACCCCCTGTTGTAACTTCAGGATTACCAAACATAACTCCTATTTTTTCACGTAATTGGTTTATAAAAATAACTGTACAATTAGTTTTACTGATGGTTCCTGTAAGTTTACGTAATGCTTGTGACATTAATCGTGCATGTAAACCCATTTTTGAATCACCCATTTCACCTTCAATTTCACTTTTAGGTGTTAATGCTGCAACTGAGTCAATTACAATAATATCAATTGCTCCTGAACTTATTAAATTATCAGTAATTTCTAAAGCTTGTTCTCCATAATCAGGTTGTGAAATAATTAAATTATCAATATCCACTCCTAATTTTTCAGCATAAAAACGGTCAAAAGCATGTTCAGCATCAATAAAAGCAGCTATACCTCCTGCTTTTTGAGCCTCAGCCATTGCATGAAGTGCAAGGGTTGTTTTACCAGAAGATTCCGGACCATAAATTTCAATAACTCTACCTCTTGGGTATCCTCCAACTCCTAATGCCAGATCTAAACCTAATGAACCTGATGATATTATTTCAATATCTTGATATGCAACATCACCAAGCTTCATTACTGAGCCCTTTCCGTAAGTTTTATCTAATTTATCAAGAGTAAGTTGTAATGCTTTTAATTTTGCTACTTTTTCTTTGTCTTCTGCCATAATCGTACTTAAATTATTAATGTTTTTATCCCGATATTTATCGGGAAGCTAAAGTATGAAAATTTATGAGTTTTTATTTGTAATATTTTAGTTTGTTTTTAAATCTTATTAAAACTATTTTCCTGAATTACTCACAAATGCAACATATTTACTGTCAGGCGACCATGAGGGAACATTGATTGTTCCTTGTCCTCCATAAAGGTATGCAACTACTTTTGACTTGCCTCCTTTAGTTGACATAATTCTCAACATTACACGTTTGTATGATGGATGTGAATTTACCGGTATATCAGAGGGAAATGAAAGGTAAAGAATCCATTTTCCATCAGGAGAGATATGAGGAAACCAATTATTCCACTCATCAAAGGTAATTTGTTCTCTGTTTGAACCATTTGGATTCATTCTCCATAACTGCATTGTACCAGATTCAGTACTATTGTAATAAATATATTTTCCGTCAGGAGAATATTCCGGTCCATCTACATGACCAGACTTGAAATTAGTTAGCTGAGTTTCTTTACCATCCTCAATAGAAGCTTTATAAATATTATAAATATCTTCTTTATTTCTTTGTGCAACATAAACAACATCTTTGTTATTAGGTGCCCAACCATGCCAATAAGATGGTGTATCTACTGTAACCAATTTTGGTTCGCCTCCTTCTATCGGAACGGTATAAACGGTTGACCCTCCTCCCGGAAATCCGTCTCGATGATGGCTAATTGCAAGTATCTTACCGTTAAATGAAATACCGTGATCATTATTATTTTGATTGGCAAAACCCGTATTTAATTTTTCCAACTTACCTCCTTCTATAGGTATTTTATAAAGAGATCCTTCCATATTAAAAAGTAATTTCTTTCCATCAGGCATCCAATTCGGAGCTTCAAATCGATCAGATTTCTTAAAAATCACCTTTCTATTTCCATTAAAAGGGTTAATTATTTCTAATCTACATCCTAAATATCCTTCCTTGTTAGGGTTATAATTATCTGTTACTGGTTTATCTATACGAACATTCCAAACTTCAGCCTTTGTGTCTATATTAGAGTTATTAGATGTAATAAACATCCCTGCTAGAATAGTGGTAGGTAAATTTTCAATAGTATAAGAAGCAATTAGCTGAAGTGGTTCTCCAAAATAAGCAGCTCTGAAAATAATTTTATTGCCTTTACGTTCTAGTTGTAAAATCTCAAAATTCTCTTTTAAATTTTGTATTTTGTTTTTACTATTTTCTTTAAGCTCATTTTTTGATTTTCTCCATTGAAATTTTATTTTACCTTTTTCGTTTAAAGAAGCGCTAACATATACAGATCTATTTTCATCGGATTCACGTATCATCCAACCTGTTTTTACGTTTGTTTTAACATTGTTTTCAATAATTCTAAAATTAGCAGTTAATATAAAATCATTAGATATTTTATTATATAGGTACCTAAATTTTTCTTTTTTATACTGCTTGCTATAATTAGAGTTTGTAAAAATATATTTCTGTGATTGTTCATTATATAGCGTTAAACTTTTTTTATCAGAATTTTTAATGTTTATATTGTTTTTAAAAATACCAATTGTATTTTGTGAAATAGCTAAGTTAAATGAACATAGACTGATTATAATTAGAAAATTTTTCATTGATTTTTATAATTAATTTTACTTATAAAGCATTAATTTTTAAGCATATAAATATGAGGTATACCATCTTCAATATATGAATCTCCTACTTTTTTAAAACCATGATATTCATAAAACTTTTTAAGGTAGGTTTGTGCTCCTATTTTAATTTTAGTGGTATTAAATAAATCTTCAATTTGATTGATTGATCTTTTTATCAATTCATGTCCTAGTTTTTCATTTCGATAATCAGGATGTACTACCACCCTACCAATTGCAGCATTTTTATAATAATCACCAGGTTTAAAAATTCTGGTATATGTTATTATTTGTAAAGGATTATCATCCGCGAAAGCGAAAAAATGATAAGCAATTCTATCTTTACCATCTAATTCCGGATAAGGACAATTTTGTTCAACAACAAAAACATTAATTCGTAATTGCAAAATATTATGAAATTCATCTAAAGTAAGTTCATCAAATTTTTTAATTATCCACTTCATATCTTTAATCTTGAATAATAATTTCTTTACTATCTTTTCTTAAGTATTCAGGTTGTAAATTACAATGATTTATATGAAATTTTTCTTTTAAAATGAATTCAATTTCTTCGCAAATTTTATCAAATTCAGATAACTTAATATCTTTTATAAATTCAATATGTGCTTCAAAATGAGTATCTTGATCATTTAATTGCCATATATGAATATGATGTAAATTTCTTATATTTTTGTTTTTAGTTAATTCTTTTATTATATCTTCAATAACTATTTTATCTGGAGCAAAAAGCATTAAAATTTTTAAAGAATTAATAAATATTTCCCAGCCCATATATAATAAATAAACAGAAATAAGTATGGTGAGTATTGCATCTATCCAATAAATTTGATAGTATTTCATTAATAAACCACCTATTAATACTGCTACTGAAGTTAATAAATCGGTTATTAAATGTATATAAGCCGATTTCATATTTAAATTATGTTGTGCATCATTTTTAAGTAATAATACACTTAAACCATTACCTATAATTGCTACAATTGCTAACCAAATTACCAAGTCACTAGCAATTTCTTGAGGATTACTAAATCTTTTTACAGCTTCAAAAGCTAAAAAAACAGCAATAACAATTAATGTTGCTGAATTAATAAATGCAGCAATAATTTCAGCCCGTTTAAATCCAAAAGTTTGATGTAATGTTTGTTTTTTAGTTTTTGTTAAAAGATTAGCTATATAACTAATAATTAATGAAATAACATCAGATAAATTATGAACAGCATCTGATATTAATGCTAAACTTCCAGATATTAAACCTCCTATTACCTGAGCAACAGTAATAAATATATTTAATATTATAGAAAATAATAATTTTTTACCTGATAAGGTTTGATGTGAATGAGAATGCTCCATAAAATTTTAACAATTAATAATAGGTATTTTATTTATTCTACGTTCATGTCGACCACCTTCAAATTCAGTATTTATAAATATTTCAACAAATTCAAGTGCCTCTTTTTCACTAACAAATCTTGCAGGAATACTTAAAATATTAGCATTATTATGTTGACGAGCTAAAGCTACCAATTCATTATTCCAACATAAAGCAGCTCTGATATTTTGATGGTGATTCGCTGTCATAGCAGCACCATTTCCGCTACCACATAAAATTATTCCAAATTCAGCATTACCTCTTTCAACTGCTTCAGCAACAGGATGAATAGCATCAGGAAAATCCATACTATCTTCAGTATCTGTACCAAAATTAATAACCTTAATACCTTTATTTTCTAGTAGTTTAATTATTTTAAATTTATAAATTGTTCCTGCATGATCATTACCTATTGCTATATTCATTTTATTTGTTTTTAATTTTACTTTTTACAAAATTACTGTTTTTGAACTTTATAAACATAATATTAGTAAGCTGTTAATACTTTTATATAATACCTTAGTAATTAAAATATTATAATTAAGCTTAATTGTGAATAAAATTTACCTTAAAAAGTAAAACTATTTTTTGAAAATTAAAATAATTATTTAATACAAAAACATAATCTATACTACCAAATTATATTATTATTATTTAATAGTATTTTATTAACAGGTTTTTGTAATGTTATTAAAAATATAATCTAAAAATTTATAACCAAAATATAGTTAATATTGATATTAACAGGTTGTGAATAAGTATAACTTTAAATTGATTTATAAGGTTTTATTAAAATTATAAGTGTTAACTCTTTTTAAAAAATCAATTATCAAAATTTTATTTTTTAAGTTATTGTATATATTAACAAACTATATATATCATCATTTTATTTTTTAAATTTTTAAATAAAATAATTATATACATATTAAATGTTTATAAAAAATATTAATTAGTATTTTAAAATTTATGGAATAATAAAATTTATAGCATTATGTATTATTTTAATTTCAATATTATCTTTTCCTATTAATTCACCATCTGCTTGGATATAAGGCATTATATTATCATTTACTTTAACTTTTAAATAATTGTTTTGAAAAGATTCTACTTCTTTTAATTTTTTTAATTTACCATTATAAAGTTTATTAATATTTAATAAAACTTTAAATAGTTTTATGTTTTTTATTAAAGTAATATCAAATAAACCATTTTTATGATTTTTAAAATCAGTAAGTTGCATTCCTCCTCCTGAAAATTTACATAAGCCAATAGACAACATAAATATTTTTGATTTAATATTATTATTATTATAACTTATTAGTAATTTACTTTTATTATAACTTAAAAAACCAATTAAACCACCTAATAAATATGAAATAGAACCTAATTTTTTAAAAGATGAAATTTTATTTACAACAAAAGCATCAAATCCTATACCTGCAACATTATTAAAGTATATTTCTTTATTATTTGATAATAATTTTATTTGCCCAATATCTTGATAAATAGAATTTCCTTTATTTATTATTTGTACAGCTTTTTCTTTATTTTTCGGGATATTATAAGTTTTAACCCAATCATTTCCGGTACCAACCGGAATCACAGCTAATTTAATTTTGGAAGTATTAATAACTTGTTGACTCATGATTCCGTTTACAATATGATGCAAAGTTCCATCACCTCCAATACTTATAATTTTTGTAAATCCTTTATTTATAGCCTTTTGGACTAGTTTTTTTTCATGTTTTGCATATTCACTAAATACTATATTTACATTAATTTTATATTTAATAAATAATCTTTTAATTGTATTAAAATTTTTTATTCCTTTTCCATTTCCTGAGGTAGGATTTACAATTACAAACCAAAAATTATTCATCTTTTAATATAAAATTATACTGCAAAATACAATTTGTTTTTAATAACAATTATTTAAAGATTTATATGTTTATTATAAGTACTTTTAAAACTTGGAAAATAAAATTATATGTCGAATAATAAGAGGAACATTTATAAAAAAAAAGGAGATATTATTAAAAATTTAACTCGTAATATATTACAAGAATTTAATAAAAATCCTAAACAAATATTTAATTATAAGCAAATTGCAAGTAAATTAAAGATTAGTGATACTAATGGAAGAAATCAAATAATTAAAAAACTAACCGAATTAAAATTACATGGAAAATTAGAAGAAATTTCACATGGAAAGTATATTATTAAAGACCTGTCACATTATTTTGAAGGGATAGTTGATATTACTTCTCGTGGAAACGCATATGTTATTTGTGAAGATTTAGATCATGATATTTACATTCCTTCCAGAAATTTAAACCATGCTTTACATAATGATTTGGTTAAAGTATATATTTATAAAAGAAAGAAAAATAAGAAACAAGAAGGAGATATTGTAGAAATTTTAAAACGAGCTAAAACAGAATTTGTTGGTGTGTTACAACTCAATAAGAATTTTGGATTTGTAATACCTGATGATTCAAAAATGTATAGTGATATCTTTATTTCAGAAAGAGAGTTAAGCAGTGCAAAAGATGGAGATAAAGTTTTAGTTCAATTAAAAGATTGGCCTAGTAATTCAAAAAACCCTTTTGGTAAAATAACTGAAGTTTTAGGAAAACCAGGTGATCATGATACTGAAATACATTCTATACTTTTAGAGTATGGTTTACCTTATAAATTTAAAGATGAAGTTGAAAATTATGCAGCTAAAATTCCTTTAGAAATAACTAATAAAGAAATTTCTAAACGAAGAGATATGCGTAAAGAATTAACATTTACTATTGATCCTAAAGATGCAAAAGATTTTGATGATGCGTTATCTTTTAAAATATTAAAAAATGGTAATTATGAAATAGGTATTCATATTGCAGATGTATCTCATTATGTTCAAGAAAATTCTATATTAGAAGATGAGGCTTATCTTCGAGCAACTTCTGTTTATTTGGTTGATAGAGTTGTGCCTATGTTACCAGAAATACTTTCAAATAATGTTTGTTCTTTACGTCCGAATGAAGAAAAATTAACTTTTTCTGCAGTATTTGAAATTGATAAAAAAACACATATTATAAATGAGTGGTTTGGAAGAACGGTAACTTATTCTGATCAAAGATTTACCTATGAAGATGCACAACAAATAATTGAAAATAATACTGAAAATCCTGAAAATAACATTCAATTTGCTATTCTAAAACTAAATGAATTAGCAAAAATATTAAGAAAAAAACGCATGCAACAAGGCGCTATTTCTTTTGATAAAACAGAAGTTAAATTTGAATTAGATGATAAATTTAACCCTATAGGAGTTTATGTTAAAGAATCAAAAGACGCACATAAATTAATTGAAGAATTTATGTTATTAGCAAATAGAAAAGTAGCTGAGTTTATAGGAAAAAGAAAAAATGGTACTCCAACTAAAAACACTTTTATTTATAGAGTTCATGATGAACCTAATATAGATAAATTGACTGCATTGCAAGGAGTTATTTCAAAATTTGGATATAAAATCAATACTGATTCTAAAAAGCACACTTCCGACTCATTAAATAAACTATTAAAAGAAGTACATGGGAAAGCTGAAGCTAATATGATTGAAACTCTAACAATTAGATCTATGAGTAAAGCAATATATACTACTGGTAATATTGGTCATTACGGTTTAGCATTTGATTATTATACACACTTTACTTCACCTATTAGGCGATATCCTGATGTTATGGCACACCGTTTGCTACAACATTACCTAGATGGAGGAAAATCACCTAAAATCGAAGCTTATGAAGAAAAGTGTAAACATTCTTCTGAAAGGGAATTTATGGCAAGTAAAGCAGAGAGAGATTCTATTAAATATATGCAAGTAAAATATATGCAAGATCATCAAGATCAAGAATTTAAAGGTATAATTTCAGGTGTAACAGAATGGGGTATATATGTAGAAATTATTAAAAATAAATGTGAAGGAATGGTGAGAATTAGGGATATTAAAAGTGATTATTATATCTTTGATGAAAAACAATACGCGCTGATTGGTCAGGTAGCTAAAAATATATACCAATTAGGTGATGAGGTTACTGTACAAGTTAAAAACACAGATTTAGAGCGTAAACATTTAGATTTTAATCTAATAGAATAATATTTTAAAATAAATAAACATGAAAAAAATAGTAATATTTTTATTTTTTATTTCAAGTACAGTTTTTGGACAAGACAAAATAACCAAAAAATTAGGAGATTTTAATGTCATTAAAACATATAGAGGATTAACAGTAGAGCTAATTAAATCCGACACTCCACAAGTTATTATTGAAGGTGAAAAATCAAAAGAAGTAACAATAAAAAATATTAATGGAATTTTAAAAATATCAATGACAGTTTTAGAAACTTTTTCAGCAAATCAAGTTAAAATTTTTGTTTATTATACAAACAAACTTGATATTATTGATGCTAATGAAGGGTCAATAATAAGTTCAAACGAGTATATAGAACAAGAAAAAATAGAGTTAAAAGCACAAGAAGCGGGTCAAATAAACTTAAAAATAAAAACATCTTATTTAGATGTTAAAACCATATCAGGAGCTCAAATAATTTTAGAAGGATCTTCAAAAAACCAGAATGTAATAGCAAATACAGGAGGTATTTACAAAGGAGCTGATTTAAGTACAGAGTATACTAAAGTTACAGCATCTTCCGGAGGGTTAGCAACTATTAATGCTTCAGATTTAGTAGATGCAAATGCAAAATTAGGAGCAACCATTTCGATAACAGGTAATCCTTCACAAGTTAATAAAAGAGAATCTTTAGGAGGATATGTTCGTGAATAACCTTAGTTTTTATAATTTAATTATTACCTTTGTAACACTTAAATAAAAAACAATGATTACATTAAATATATTTTTAGGAATGATAGGACCACCACAAATTATATTAATTGTGTTAGCAATTTTATTACTATTCGGAGGTAAAAAAATTCCAGAACTAATGCGTGGTTTAGGTACAGGTATTAAAGAATTTAAAAAAGCAACCAAACCTGAAGAAGAAGAAGAAATAAAAGAAGAAGAAAAAAAGAAAGACACTAAAAAGTAAAATATTTTAGACATATAGAAAAATTTAAACCTCATTATGCTTAGTGCGTGATGAGGTTTTTTTGAGTAAAAAGGATTTAATTATTTCTTATGCTTTTTTCCTGTTTCTATAATTTTATTAGCTGCTAATAAAGAGGCTGTCATATCATTCAACATATTACTTGCCGCCATAGGATTGTTAGGTAATAAAATTAGACTACTGCCTGAATCAGCTCCAATAGATTGTAAAGTATCATAATGTTGAGTGATAACGATCAAAGCAGATGCTTCTTGAGGGTTTATACCAGCTTTATTTAAAGTATCAACACTTTCTTCTAAACCACGAGCAATTTCTCTTCGTTGATCTGCAATACCTCTTCCTTGTAGTCGTTTACTTTCGGCTTCAGCTTTTGCTCTTTCAACTATTAAAATACGTTGTGCATCTCCTTCATGTTGTGCAGCAACTTTTTCACGTTCTGCTGCATTAATTCTATTCATAGCCTCTTTTACTGTTGGATCAGGATCAATATCTGTCACCAAAGCTTTTACTATATCATATCCATAATTTAGCATTGCTTCTTTTAAATCACGTTGAATAGCATGAGCTATATCATCTTTTTTCTCAAAAACATCATCTAAGATCATTTTAGGCACTTCTGCTCTAACTAAATCAAAAATATAAGCTGTTAACTGTTCGTGAGGATTTTGTAATTTATAAAAAGCATCATAAACTTTATCTCTCTTAATTTGATATTGAACTGATATTTTTAAATGCACAAAAACATCATCTTTAGTTTTAGTTTCAACAACCACATCTAATTGTTGAATTTTTAAACTTAAACGAGCAGCAATACGATCAACTAGAGGAATTTTAAATTGTAAACCCGCATGCCGAGTACTATGAAATTTACCAAAACGTTCAATAATAACAGCGGTTTGTTGCTTTACAATAAACAATCCGGTAAAGAGAATTACCAGTGCAATAACAATAAAAGGAATACTTGATAACATATATATTTTTTAAGATTTTTAATTATATAAATATACAAATAATAATTATCAAATGATCAAAAGAAATCAGTACAGTTTTACTTTTGAGACGGTTGGTTTTAGAATTTTTTTATCTATTTAAAGGAATTTATTTTCATTATATTTACCTATTAAAATTTAGTAAGATGAAAAAAATGATTACAACAGTTATCATTGTATTGATAGCTGTGCTAACTGCCTATATTACATTTATTTATTTTGCAACCTATAGTGAAGGATATCGATCGGGTAAACTGGTTAAAATATCACAAAGAGGTATCATTTTTAAAACCTGGGAAGGAACTTTAAGTCAGGGTGTATCCGATGAATTACAATTTCATTTCTCCGTTGAAGGTAAAAATAAAGAAGTAATTGAACAATTAAAAACTCTACAAGGAAGAACTGTTAAACTAACTTATATTGAAAGATTTGGTACATTTCTATGGATGGGAGACACCAAATATTATATAAAAGAAGTAAAAGAAGTGGATGAAATTATTAATTTAAATTAAAGATTTACCTATTAAAAATATTATATTTAAAATTCAGGGTTTGACTTTATCTATACGGATAAAGTCAAACCCTGAATAATTTTTTATTGTAATAAATCAATAGCTGTTTTAATTCTTTTAATAGTCTCCTCTTTACCTATCAGTGAGGTAATATCATATAAATGAGGACCTTTCATTGCACCCACCAGACTTAATCTAAATGGTTGCATTACTTTTCCAAAACCAATTTCTTTAGAAGAGATCCATTGTTTTACAATGTTTTCTGTATTTTCTACTGAAAAAGCATCAATGCCGTTTAGTATGGTAATTAACTCTTTCATCAATGCAGAAGTATCCGATTTCCATGATTTTTTAGAAGCTTTGGCATCATATTCGGTTGGTGCCTGAAAAAAGAAATTACTTAGATCCCAAAAATCAGAAACAAACGTTGCCCGCTCTTTGATTAAGGCAATAACCTTTGTAACATAATCTTTGTCATTTGCCTTGTCATTCCCGCGAAGGCGGGAATCTTTTTCTTGTTCTAAAAACAACTGAGCTAGCTCCCCATCACTCTTTTGAATCAGATATTGATGCTGGAACCATTTGGTTTTATCAACATCAAATTTGGCACCAGATTTTACTACTTTACTAATATCAAAAGCCTGAATTAATTCATCTAAACTAAAAATTTCTTGTTCTGTTCCTGGATTCCACCCTAAGAAAGCCAACATATTGATAAAAGCATCATTAAAATAACCATCTTCACGATATCCTCTTGAAATTTCATTAGTTTCTGTATTGGTATATTCTAATGGAAATACAGGGAAACCTAATTTATCACCATCTCGTTTGCTTAATTTTCCTTTACCAGTTGGTTTTAAAATCAAAGGTAAATGGGCAAATTCTGGTATTTTCCATCCAAAAGCTTGATATAAAGCTATATGAAGAGGAAGTGAAGGTAACCATTCTTCACCACGAATTACATGGCTAATTTCCATTAAATGGTCATCAACAATATTAGCTAAATGATAAGTTGGCATGCCATCAGATTTATAAAGAATTTTATCATCCAAAACTTCTTTTTTAAAAGACACATAACCGCGAATCATATCTGTAGTACTTATTATCCCATGAGAACCCTCATTTTT
>JAUWLK010000307.1 GCA_030613745.1 Flavobacteriaceae bacterium
ACAACAGAAGCTCAAAAAAAAGCAATAGTTTTGGCGGCAATGACAACTGCTATGACAAGAGTGAATGCTATTTATGAAAATGATTTGGCAATCACAATGCAACTTGTACCTAATAATACAGATATTATTTTTTTAGATCCTGATACTGATCCTTACACGGATACTAGTGGGACTACCATGTTAGGTGAAAACCAAACAACATGTGATAATGTAATTGGTTCTGGAAATTATGATATTGGTCACGTGTTTAGTACTGGTGGTGGTGGAGTTGCAGGCTTGAAATCAGCTTGTACTACAAGCTCAAAAGCAAGAGGTGTTACGGGATCTCCTAATCCAACCGGCGATAATTTTTATTTTGATTTTGTAGCGCATGAAATGGGTCACCAGTTTGGAGCGAATCACACTTTTAATGGTGATGCTTGTGCGCAAGGAACAATAAATGACCCAACTGCTGTTGAACCCGGTAGTGGATCTACATTAATGGCTTATGCAGGTTTATGTGCTCCTCAAAATGTACAAACGCATAGTGATTTGTACTTTCATATAGTTAGTATTGATGAAATTTGGGCAAATATTACAGCAGGTAACAGTACTTGCGGTACAACAACCAATTTAACATCTAATTTAAATGTTCCTTTAGTTAGTGCAGGTACAGATTTTATTATTCCTAAATCAACACCATATATATTAAAGGGTCAAGGAAGTGATGCTGATAATGATCCAATTACTTTTTGTTGGGAGCAAATGGATAATGAAATAACTGCAGTTCCGCCAAGTGAAACATCTACATCTGGTGCTTTGTATAGGTCTGTTAACCCAACCTCAAGCCCAAATAGATATATGCCATCATTAACTACTGTAGTTAGTGGTGCTATTTCATCAACATGGGAAGTAACACCAAGTGTAGCTAGAGACATGAACTTTAGACTTACGGTTCGTGATAATAATACTGAAGCCGGTCAAACAGCAATTGATGATTTAAAGGTAACAGTTACTGATGCAGCTGGCCCTTTTATAGTTACATCACAAAATACGGGTGGTTTGGTTTGGGATAAAAGTTCAACTCAAACAATTATCTGGGATGTAGCAGGTACTGTAGGAAATGGAGTTAATGTTTCAAATGTTAATATTTTATTATCTACGGATGGAGGAAAAACGTTTACAACAACTTTAATATCAAATACGCAAAATGATGGTAATCAAAATATAACAGTACCAAATACTTCTGCACCTAAATGTTTTGTAATGATTGAGGCAGTAGGTAATTTATTCTATGCATTAAATGCAAATTCTTTTTCTATTGGAGAGTTTAATGAAGTTTGTAATGAATATGTATCTGATGATGTTCCAAAGGACATTCCTGATAATGATATTGGAGGAATCACTTCATCTATTTTAATTAACGAAAATTTAATTATTGCAGGATTAACAGTATCAGTAAAAATAGATCATAATTCAGTTAAGGATTTAGTAGTGATTTTAGAGAGTCCATCAGGGACAATAATTGAATTGTTAAATGAGCCATGTGATTTCTTTGATGTAAATATAGATGTAACTTTTGATGATAGTGCCTCAACATTGGTTTGTGGAACAAATCCAGTAATATCAGGAACAATAAAACCAATAGAATTACTTTCTGAATTTAATACAGAAAATGCATTAGGACTTTGGAAATTAAAGGTCGTTGATGGATGGGGTGGAGATATTGGAACAATAGAAAGCTGGAGTTTGAATATTTGTACTTCAGAAGAGGTGGTTGGAATTGATCTTTTTGCCTTAAAGAATTTTAAAATATACCCTAATCCTTCTCAAGGATTATTTATTGTGTCATTTATTAATAATAGTAATAGTGAAAATGTTGAAATAAACTTATTTGATATTTTAGGTAGAAAAATTAGTCAAAAAAACTTCAATAATAAAAACAATACTTTTGAAGAAACTATTGATTTTACAGCTGTTTCTAGTGGTATTTATCTGCTGCAAGTAAAAAGCGGAAACCATTTATCTGTTAAAAAAATCCAAATAAATTAAGATTGTAAATTCAAAAAACGGGGTATATAAATTTAAGTTTTTAAGAATTTTTCTTTAAAAATTTAAGAAAATTGTAAAAAAATTGTATTTTTCGCCATTCTTAACTACTCAAATTTAAATTATGAAGAAATATTTATTTACTTTATTAGCTCTATTTAGTGGAGCAATTATGTTTGCACAAACTACGGTTTCTGGTACAGTAATCGATGCAAATTCTGAACAACCAATACCTGGTGTTAATATTAAAGTTATTGGTAAATCATTAGGAACTTCAACAGATTTTGATGGTAAATTTTCATTTCGTGTAAATGAAGAACTACCATTTTCAATTGAAATAACTTTTGTAGGATACGCAAGAAAAGTTATAGAAGTAACAGAAGATGATCAAGATTTGAAAATTTCTCTAACTGAAAATGCAACTTCTTTAGATGAGGTTGTTGTATCGGCATCTCGTACTCCAGAGAGTATACGAGAATCTCCGGTATCCATTGAAAGAATGGATATTAGAGATATTCAAAATACTCCTGCTGTTGATTTTTATGATGGATTAGAAAATTTAAAAGGAGTACAAATAAATACGAATAGTTTAACTTTTAAATCAGTAAATACTCGTGGATTTGCAACTTTTGCAAATGCCCGATTTGTACAATTGGTTGATGGTATGGATAGTGCTGCACCAGCACTTAACTTTGTGATGGGTAATTTAACAGGTAT
>JAUWLK010000096.1 GCA_030613745.1 Flavobacteriaceae bacterium
TACAGCTACTTTTAAAGGAAATTTAACAAAGACACTATCTGCTAAAGCTTCAATAACCTATACCAAAGGAAAAGCATATGATACTGATGAACCTTTATCATCAATTCCACCATTATTTGGTAATTTTGAAATAAGCTACACAAAAAGAAAACTAGAAATAGGAATGAGTTTATTATTTAATGGAAGAAAAGAATTAAAAGAGTATAATATTTCTGAAGGGATTGATAATATTGAAGAAACACCATTTATTATTGAAAAGCAAGAATATTATGGAACAGCATCTTGGCAAACATTAAATTTTTATTCAAGATATAAAGCTACAAAAAATATTGATTTACTCATTTCTATCGATAATGTTTTTGATCAACATTATAAAGAATTTGCCTCAGGGATTAGTGCACCTGGAAGAAATTTTTCTTTTACTATTTTTGGGAATTTTTAAAAATATTTCAAATAGATGTTAACCTTTTGTTTTTAAAATTACTGATATAAAAAATAGTTATTAATTTTATTTCTAAATTTTATGAAACAGCTTACCAAACACCAAACACCAAACACCAAACACCAAACTTCAATTTGTTAGGTTATTTCCTGTAATTCTGTTACTTTTCTTATTTATTACAAGTTGTGAGCAGGAAGAAGATATTACTCCTGTAATTGAAACTAAATTGTCGAAATATGAAATAGCACAAAAAAAATACTCTATTGAAAATTTTAAAGATAAGTTTATTGCTAAAAACTTAATAATAAATTGGAATGATTATATTGTTATTGATAAGGATGATACCTTATCTACTTATGAATTTTCAACCAATCTATATTCAACATTATCTTTAGTAAAGGAGGAGGCTAAAAAAACAAAAAAGAATAGAGATAAATTATATTCAGCAACCAAAGTAGTTGCAAGTGTTGATACTAGTGGATCAGTTCGTTATCGAATTATAAAATACTTAGGGAATAATAAAAATAAACTAAAAGATATTAGCATTCAAAATTTACAAAGCTTTCAAGGCACGATTAGTTATTTTAATATTAAGGGGGATAAATTAAAAATAGAATTTTTTGATAAAGGAGTTTTAAAAGGCACAACGACTGATATTCAAAATTTAGATGATGTAAAACTAAAAGAAGCACCAATAGGTGCATCATTAATACTAGTTTTTGAATGGGTAGATCACTATAATGTTGCTTATAATATGGGTTCTGGAAATGCTTATATCTTTTATACTGGCTCAACATATGAAGGAACATATGAAGTAGCATCATACAGTGGTGGTGGTTATGCAAGCGGAGGGTCTTACCATGAGCATTTTAACGACCCTATACATGGATCAGGATTTGGAATAAATACCCATGTAGAAGAAATATTAATTGACCCTTCTTTTGAAAATACTAAAGCTGAGTGTGTTTTTAATAAGCTTAATGAGTTAAGTGAAGGGTTTAAATCAGCCATACAAAAATTTGATGGAGATTTCCCTGTAGCACATCTAAAGTTAGTATTGGAAGATTTAGGAGCTGCACGAGGGATAACTAGAGCACCTAACGGTAATGAAAATGTACCAGATTATGTAATTACTATAGCTCTAAATAATAACTCTTCAACACAAGGGGTAGGTTATAGACCTAATTTGATGACAGCGAAAACTATTGCTCATGAAGTTATCCATGCAGAAATGTTTAGAAAATTATTATCATTAGCTAACCAAGGAAATATTAATTTTGATAGTCGTACAAAACAAGAAAGAATAGATTATCTTTTAAGTATTCGAAGTAGTTTTCCTGGAATATATGATTATATGCGACGTCATAAGAACTGGCAGCATCAACAAATGGCTACTCATTATATTAAAACTATTGCAGATATACTTAAAGAATTTGATAATTCACAACATTCAGATCAGTTTTATAATGATATAGCTTGGGAGGGTTTAATATATGAAAATGGAAATAATGCAATTTATACTTGGACAAGTAAAAGCCTAGAAGAAAAGAATAGGATTAAAAAAACAATTGCCGATTATATAAATAGTTATAAAAATGAAAATTGTCAATAATGAAACACATAATTATAGTAATAATTTTTTTTAGCTCTACTTTTAGTTTTTCTCAAACTAAAAAAGAAACAGCTTATATTTTTTTTGATAAAACTAGTAAAGAAACTTGTGAAATTGAAGATGGAGATGGAAATTTATTAAAAGTCAATAAGTATAGAAAAGTAAAAGAAAACAAACGGATAAAGTTTCTAATTTGCAATGAGGTTTTTTTACTTAAAGAGAATACCATGATTGATACTTGTAGTATAGATAATATTATCAATATCAAATTTCAGACTGTAGAAGAATTAAATAAGGAAATATCTAGTTTAGATAAGTTATATTTTTTTAAGAACAATGAGTTCGAAAATATATATATAATTGAAAAAATTTCAGAAAGTAAAATTATAAAAAACAAAGTGTATTGGTCTGAAGAATGGACAATTGAATAAATACAAACTATAACCCCTTAATGAATGTAATAACCCAACATATCGATTAATTTTAAAAAAATCTTACTAAGGGCGGGCAAGTCTTAAAGAATTGTAGCTAAGAATGATTTAACACCCCATGAAAGAATTGGTATAACTAAGGCTATTGTTTCTAATAAAATAGATGGTAATAAAAACTGCAATTAACATGAAAATTATATTACTTTTTTTAATGTTTTTTATTGGAATAATTAAAATAAATTCTCAAATTAAAACTCCAGTTCATTTATCGTTTAACTATACAGGTGATAAAAATGAAATAAAAAAACATATTAATAATAAAGGTGGAATAGTTTTTTTTATAAATAATGAGAGATTTGTTTCAAAACAAAAGCAAAATAGCCCAATAATTCTTAAATGTGAAGATATAAAAGACATTGAAATTATTGATATTGATGCTTTTTTAAGTTTAGCATGGAAGGAAAGAAAAAGATTAATTGAAGAAGAGAAAGAAAAAGGCGCAGTCAGAATTTTAACTAATGATAAAATATTTTTTAAAATTTATTTATATGAGAAGAAAGACAATTTAGTTTATAGATATGAATTAATTTGGGAGGAAGAAATTAAATAATTGAAATAAAACTTTTACATTAAATCAAGAAGTTTCTCAACTTTGCTTTTTGCAAAAAATTCAGGGCTTCACTCAAAGTGAAGCCTGAATTAATATTGTATAAATAAGATATTATTTAAAAGCTGCAATACCTGTAATATCCATTCCAGTAATTAGTAAATGAATATCGTGTGTGCCTTCGTAAGTAATTACTGATTCTAAATTCATCATATGTCGCATGATAGAATAATCGCCAGTAATTCCCATAGCACCTAATATTTGGTGTGCTTCTCTTGCTATTTTTAAAGCCATATCTACATTATTACGTTTTGCCATTGAAATTTGAGCAGAAGTAGCGCTATAATTTCATTTTTGATTAAAATAAATAAGCTATTTCTTCTGGTTTTCGCTTTTTTAATGGTATAACTATACTAGCACCGATAACACCTCCAAAAGCCGTATATTTAAAATCTTCAAGATTTCTATTTCCGTTAAACCAAATTGGATCAACGTACTCTTTAAATAAACCAACAGCAGAGGCTGTAGCAATACCAACTAAGGAAGCGAGTAGTTTATTATCTGTTTTTTTAAAAATAAAATATGAAGTGGTGGCACTAATAAGTATTCCAGCAACAAAATGTTCTGGATGACCATTATCAGAAATAATTTCTTGAGCCTTTATATTTATTGAAAATAAGGATAGTAAAATAATTAATACGAGATTCTTTTTCATTCACAAAAATAGTAAAAAATTATTGGTCGTTATCATTAGCTCAAAATTATGCATTTTATAAAGCTTCTGTTTTTTGGGACTATTTATTTTCAATTAACCTTTGATTCTTTTAGTTCTTAAATGCAGATATCCCGGTAATATCCATACCTGTAATCAGTAAATGAATATCATGTGTACCTTCATAAGTAATTACAGATTCTAAATTCATCATATGTCGCATAATTGAATAATCACCTGTAATTCCCATAGCACCTAATATTTGACGAGCTTCTCGGGCTATTTTTAAAGCCATATCAACATTATTTCGTTTTGCCATTGAAATTTGAGCAGAAGTAGCTCTTTCTTCATTTTTTAAAACACCCAAACGCCAAGTTAAAAGTTGTGCTTTAGTGATTTCGGTAATCATTTCAGCCAATTTTTTTTGTTGTAACTGAAATGAAGCTATAGGTTTGCCAAATTGAATTCTTTCTTTGGCATAACGTAAAGCAGTATCATAACAATCCATTGCCGCACCAATAGCACCCCAGGCAATTCCATAACGAGCAGAATCTAAACAGCCAAGCGGAGCACCTAAACCACTTTTATTAGGCAATAAATTTTCTTTTGGCACTTTTACATTATCAAAAATAAGCTCACCAGTTGCTGATGCTCTTAATGACCATTTGTGATGAGTTTCAGGAGTAGAAAAACCTTCCATGCCACGTTCAACAATCAAACCGTGAATTCTACCTTCTTCATTTTTTGCCCAAACCACAGCTATATCTGCAAAAGGAGAATTTGAAATCCACAATTTTGCTCCATTCAACAGAAAGTGATCTCCCATATCTTTAAATTTGGTTTCCATACCACTAGGGTTTGAACCATGATTCGGTTCGGTTAAACCGAAACAACCAATAAGCTCACCACTAGCTAATTTTGGTAAATATTTTTGTCGTTGTTCTTCGTTTCCATATTTTAAAATTGGGTACATTACTAAAGAAGATTGAACTGAAGCCGTAGAACGTATGCCTGAATCACCTCTTTCAATTTCTTGCATAATTAAACCATATGAAATTTGGTCTAATCCTGCACCACCATATTCTTCGGGAATAAAAGAACCAAAAGCACCAATTTCAGCCAAACCATTTAATAAATGTTTTGGAAATTTAGCATCTTGGGCTGCATCTTCAATAATTGGTGTTACTTCACGTTTAACCCATTCACGGGCAGCATCTCTAACCAATTTATGTTCTTCAGTTAAAAGATCATCTAATAAATAATAATCAGGAGCTTGAAATAAATCTTGAGCCATAATATTTTAATTAGAAAATTGAAAACAAACTTACAATTATTGAAAGATAAAAAACAAAGTAATTAAACTTTTAAAACCAAAATTATAAATCATTACTTTTGCATTAATGCAAAATACTTTTAAAAGGGAAGAAAAATTAAAAAAAAGCAAATTAATTACCCGGTTATTTGCCGAAGGAAATGCAATTTCAGTATTTCCTATTAAACTCATTTATTTACAAGTAGATCATGGTTCTCCTTATAAAATTCAGGCAGGAGTTTCAGCAACAAAAAGAAATTTTAATAAAGCTGTTGACAGAAATAAAATAAAGCGTTTACTTCGTGAAGTTTACAGAAAAAATAAATACTTGATTTACCAGTCAGAACATACTAAAAAACACATATTTATGTTTATATACCAAGGTAAAAAAGAGATTGACTATAAAATATTAGAAGAAAAAATGATTATTATATTAAAGAAATTTCTTCAAAAAAATATTTAAACTTCAAGATTTATGAAAAAATTAAAAAAAATTGGAATAGCAACTTCATTAATTATAATGGGTTCTGTTTTGTTTGCATTTAAAACTGATTATTTTGAAGTTGCAAAACAAATTGAAATTTATACAACCTTGTTTAAAGAACTCAATATGTATTATATTGATGAAATAAACCCAGCAAAATTAACAGAGAGTGCTATAAAAAACATGTTGAATGAATTAGACCCTTATACCGTTTATTATGATGAACAAGGTGTTGAAGAGGCAAAAATTAATTCACTTGGTGAATATAGCGGAATTGGAGCACAATCAAAATATTTTAATAATAAATTAGTCATTGTTGAAATATATGAAGGATTTTCTGCTGATAAAGCAGGAATAAAAACAGGTGATCAAATAATCAAAATTGATGATATTTTTGTTGAGGATTTTAATAAAAAACAAGCTTCTACACTTTTAAAAGGAGCATCTGGTAGTCTTGTAAATATGGTAATTAAACGTCAGGAAATTTTTTTAAATTTTGAGCTTATTAGAGAAAAAATTTTGGTTAATCCAGTACCTCATTATCAAATGATAACTAATGAAATTGGTTATATAGCCTTTAATAAATTTAACAACAAAGCTTCTTCTTCAGTAAAAAATGCATTTGTTGATTTAAAATCTCAAGGTATGAATAAATTGATCTTAGATTTAAGAGGAAATCCGGGAGGTTTATTGAATGAAGCGATTTCTATAACTAATTTTTTCGTACCTAAAAACGAAATAGTAGTAACAACAAAAGCTAAAATAAATAAATGGAGTGAAATATATCAAACTAAAAAAGAACCAATTGATATTGAGATTCCTTTAGTTGTTTTGATAAATCGTAAGTCAGCTTCAGCTTCTGAAATAGTAGCAGGCTCTTTACAAGATCTAGACAGAGCTGTAATACTAGGGGAAAGATCTTTTGGGAAAGGTTTAGTTCAGCGATATAGAGATTTAAGTTATGGAACAAAATTTAAATTAACTATTTCAAAATATTATACGCCAAGCGGAAGAAATATACAAGAATTAGATTATACGAATAGAAAAGGTAATGAAATTCCAAAATTTTCTGATACGGAACGCCATTCTTTTAAAACTAAGAACGGTAGAACAGTTTTTGATGGAGGAGGGATAGAACCAGATATAAAAATTGAAAGACCAAAAGCAACAGAAGCAACCAAAGCCTTATTTAAATCAGATGCAATTTTTAATTATGTAACTAATTATTATTTTAAAAATTCAACAATAGAAAGTCCTGAAAAATATATTTTTAACGATACAGATTATCAAGATTTTATATCTTATATAAAACAAGGAAATACTACTTTTAAAACTGTAAGTGAAAAGAAATTTGATGCAGCATTTAAAATGGCAGAAAAAGAAAATTTAGCTAAATCTATTGAAATTTCTTATCAAGATTTACTTTTGCAGTTAGAATCTCAAAAAATGGATGCTTTACAATTAAACAAAAAAGAAATTAAAGAACACCTTTCAGATGAAATACTTAATCGATATTATTTTAAAAAAGGCGAATATCAAAATCATATTGTGTTTAATAAATCAATTTTGGAGGCAATTAAAATTTTACAAAACGAAAATCAGTACAATAAGATATTAAAAAATGAACGTAATTAAAAGAACAAGATCTCAAATATCAACCAATGCAATCGAACGCATTTATATAACAATGCGGCACTTATTTAATCGTGGGTTTTATAAACCAATGGGAATATCAGGTAGCACCCTTAAAAATGCTTTATTAACTCTCAAACCTGAAATTTATGGTTCAATTGCTGAAGACAAAATCGAATTAGATGGATTATTATACATAATTGATAGATTACCAGAAGGAATAGAAGAATGTAGATTTATTAATTTAACTGCTGATGAAGGATTTACAAAATCTCATTTTAAAAATATAATTCCTGCTAAAAGACGTCGAAATTGTTATAGAATAGATAAAGACCAAATGAATATTGAAATAACTAGAGGAAGATCAGATGTTTATGATATTTTAACTCATTTAACCTTTATGTTTATTGAATCTCATAAAATTGCAAACAAGGTATTGTTAAATGATGATGGAAAGATGAGCCGTGAGTGGTTGAATTTAGAAGAGGTTGTATTAAAAGATAAAAAAATAAATAAAAAAGAACGCGAAGTATTATTTACACATTTATCAAGTACTTTAGGAAGAAGTTTTGAAGAAATTCAAGAAACGGATTCAAATTTTGCAACTAAATCTCAGCCCAATAGGTTTTTTAATATTATATATTGGATGGGAAAACTGACATTAAATGAGATTTTAGAAGATAAAAAACACGTGATAACATTTAGTCCTATTCTTAGAGAAAGAATAGGTCATCATATTTATGGTGAAATTTGGGCAACAAATATTAAAAAAACACTTCAAGAAAATAATTTATTACATCGCCAAATTCATATTATTAGTGCAAATATGCACAGTGTAATGAATTCAATTTATGCTCCGGTTTTCTTACCAAAAGAAAATAAAGAAAATGAAGGAATAGCTTTATTTGAATTATTAAGCAAACCAGAAAATAATAATTTACGCTCAATAATTAAAAAGGGAGCATCAAAGAAGGGTTTGATTTTTATTAAAGATACCTCAGGAACAAATATAGATGTTCAAATTATTGATACTGAAAAAATAGACTTTAAAAAAACAAACTATAAGGTATTAAATTTTGAAAAAGAAAAACCAGTAATTATTGTGATGGATTATGCTTTTGGCGAGCAAGCCTATGAAACAATGGATGAATTATTAAAACCATATCGTGATAATTTGAAAAACCACCATTTAAATGTAGCTTCTGTTTCAATAATGGGAAAAGCAGGAATCTTAGAAGGAGGAAAAGGTGATATAATGATTCCTACGGCCCATCTTTTTGAAGGAACAGCAGATAATTATCCTTTTAAAAATGAACTAAGTGTTAATGATTTGAAGGATTTAGACGTTAAAGTATTTAAAGGTTCAATGGTAACTGTTTTAGGAACATCATTACAAAACAAAGATATTTTAGAATTTTTTCATAATTCTACATGGCAAGTAATTGGTCTTGAAATGGAAGGAGCGCATTACCAAAAAGCAATTCAATCTGCTTCAAAAATAAGAGGGAATATTAGTAAAAATGTAAAAGTAAGATATGCATATTATGCCTCAGATAATCCCTTAGAAACAGGAGGAACTTTAGCATCAGGAGGATTAGGAACATCGGGTGTTCGCCCAACTTATATGATTACTCAAAAAATTCTGGAGCAAATATTTTATTAAATACCATTGCACTATATTTGTTTAAAATAATTTAATATGTCAAATAAAAAACAGCTTCAAGAAGAAGAGGTAGATTTAGGAAATTTATTCAAAATAATTGGCAAGGGAATTAGTAACCTTTTTAATGTCATTGGTCAGTTTTTTAAAAGTATATTTCACTACTTAATTTTATTGCTCATTTTCTTAAAAGGGAATGCCTTAAAGTTAGGATTAGCTTTGATTATTGGAGTGATTATTGGTTATATCATTGATTATAACAAACCAAAAGAATATAGCTCAAATTTAATAGTAGAAACTAATTTTGGAAGTGG
>JAUWLK010000329.1 GCA_030613745.1 Flavobacteriaceae bacterium
CTTGGTGGCAAATTGCAATTTCTTTAATAATCTTATTTATTACATTTTTGGCTGTAGTTTGGTTAGCATCAAAAATTTATCGTATAGGAATATTAATGTATGGTAAAAAGGTTAATTACAAAGAAATTTATAAATGGTTGAAATATTAAAAGGTTAAAGGTAAAGGGTGAAAATAAGTAAGAAGAAAAGAGTAAGTAGTATTTTTGCTTAATGCTTAATACCAGAAAGTATAGTAAAAGTTAAATAACTAATAAAACAATTAATCATAGCATAAATCAGAATAAAATGAGTAAGATATTAATTATTGAAGATGAAGCTGCTATTCGTAGAGTTCTAGTTAGAATTATTCGGGAAGAGAATATAAATTATTTGGTAGAAGAAGCTGAAGATGGATTTGTTGGTTTGGAAATGATTGAAAAGAATGATTATGATTTGGTTTTATGCGACATTAAAATGCCAAAAATGGATGGAGTTGAAGTTTTACAAAGATCTCAAAAAATTAAACCTGAAATCCCTTTTCTTATGATTTCTGGTCATGGAGATCTGGAAACAGCAGTTGAAACCATGCGTTTAGGTGCATTTGATTATATTTCAAAACCACCAGATTTGAACAGGCTATTAAACGCTATAAGAAATGCTCTTGACAAAAAGCAACTTGTAGTTGAAAATAAAAGATTGAAAAAGAAAGTAGATAAAAATTACCAAATGATTGGTAATAGTGAGGCAATAATAAATGTTAAAAATATAATTGATAAGGTAGCACCAACAGAGGCCAGAGTGTTAATTACTGGTGATAATGGAACAGGTAAAGAGCTGGTCGCTCATTGGATACATCAAAAAAGTAACCGATCTAAGAATGCTATGATTGAAGTAAATTGTGCTGCGATACCTTCAGAATTAATTGAAAGTGAGTTGTTTGGACATGTTAAAGGATCTTTTACAGGTGCTAATAAGGACAGAGCCGGTAAATTTGAGGCAGCAAATGGTGGTACTGTATTTTTAGATGAAGTAGGTGATATGAGCTTATCTGCACAAGCAAAAGTTTTAAGAGCCTTACAAGAAAATAAAATTAGCCGAGTAGGTAGTGACAAAGACATTAAAGTTAATGTAAGAGTTATTGCAGCTACTAATAAAGATTTAAAAAATGAAATTGAAAAAGGTAAATTTAGAGAAGATCTGTACCATAGATTAGCTGTTATTTTAATACATGTTCCTTCATTAAATGAAAGAATAAATGATATTCCTTTATTAATTGAATATTTTTCTAAGAAAATTTCTGATGAACAAGGAAATGTATCAAAAACATTTAGTGAAGGAGCTATTCAACTATTAAAAGAATATGACTGGACAGGTAATATTCGTGAATTAAGAAATGTTATAGAAAGGCTGTTGATATTAGGAGAAGATGTAATAAGTGAAAATGATGTGAATTTATTTGCAAAAAAATAATGAAAAAACCTAAAATAATGAAAACCAATTCTTATCAGGTTATTAAAAAAATTCAATTGAATAAAATCAATACTTTACAAGTTGATACTGATGCAAAAAAGGAATTAAAAAAAATTCGTAAAAAAATCAGTAAAATTCAAGATGTAATGTATGCACATGGAAAATATAGTGTGCTGATTTGTTTGCAAGGAATGGATACTTCCGGTAAAGATAGCTTGATTCGTGAAGTTTTTAAAACATTTAATACTAGGGGAATAAATGTGCATAGTTTCAAACAACCTTCACATCTTGAATTAGAGCACGATTATTTATGGAGACATTATATCGCCTTACCACAAAGAGGTACTTTTGGAGTTTTTAACCGTACTCATTATGAAAATGTTTTGGTAACAAGAGTTCATCCAGAATATATATTGGGTGAAAATATTCCATCAATACATAATATTGACCAAGTAAATGATGCTTTTTTTAATGACAGAATGGAGCAAATTAAAAATATTGAGCAACATTTAGTTGAAAATGGTACTATTATTTTAAAATTCTTTTTAAATATTTCTAAAAATGAACAAAAAAACCGATTACTGAGAAGAATTGAATTGGAAGAAAAAAATTGGAAAT
>JAUWLK010000095.1 GCA_030613745.1 Flavobacteriaceae bacterium
CGAAATGTGCAAGGCATGGCAATTCATCCGGAATCAGAAAAAATATGGACTCACGAGCATGGTCCAAAAGGTGGTGACGAGATCAATATTATTAAAGCAGGGAAAAATTATGGCTGGCCTAAAATTACCTATGGAATTAATTATAGTGGAACCAAAATCACCGATAATACTTCACTTCCTGACATGGAACAACCTCTACATTACTGGGTTCCATCTATAGCACCAAGTGGAATGGCTTTTGTAACAAGTAATAAATATCCTAAATGGAAAGGAAATATATTAGTGGGTTCATTAAAATTTAAATATCTCAACCGGGTAGTAATTGAAAACAACAAAGTAGTCAAAGAAGAAAAATTATTAGAAAATATGGGTCGTGTTAGAAATGTTCGTCAAGCTCCTGATGGATTTATATATGTAGCAATTGAGCAACTTGGAATTGTACGTATTGTTCCTGAATAATGAATGATCAACTTTTATTCGTGAGACTCTGAAAAATTTATTTCAATTTTTTAGTCAGTCGAACTAATCCCGCTTTTTCAGCGGGATCTAGGTAAATACCTCAACACTTGGGTTGATTCCTATTATTGGGTTCAGGGCTTGCCCTGAGGTTTAATACCTTTTGTTTTGATATTCTAATTACATCTAACTTTGACATAAATTTATCTATAATTTAACGTAACATTCTTATATTTCTGTATCTTTGCAAATCATTTTTTACAATTTACTTATGCAAAAGAAAGTACTATTAATTATTCTGGATGGTTGGGGTATAACACAAGACCCAAAGGTTTCAGCAATTTATCAGGGGAAAACTCCTTTCTTTGATTCTTTAATAAAAAACTATCCAAATGCAAGTTTGCGTGCCGATGGTTTAAATGTTGGTTTACCCGATGGCCAAATGGGAAATTCAGAAGTTGGACATATGAATTTAGGAGCCGGTAGAATAGTTTATCAGGATTTTGTAAAAATTAATAACGCTGTTGCGGAAGGTTCATTAGCTCAAGAAAAACCTTTGGTTGATGCATTTACTTATGCAAAAGAAAACAATAAAAAAGTTCATTTACTAGGTTTATTATCCGATGGAGGAGTGCATTCTCATATCAATCATACAAAGGGATTGATAAAAGCTGCTAAAGATTTCGGTTTAACCGATGTATATTTACATGCATTCACAGATGGTAGAGATGTTGACCCAAAATCTGGTAAAGGATTTATTGCTGATATTGTAAAATATATGAATGAAACTACGGGTAAATTAGCAACTATTTGTGGTAGGTATTATGCAATGGACAGAGATGAAAGATGGGAACGTGTAAAATTATCCTACGATTTGATGGTGAATGGCATTGGCGAAAAATCAAATGATGCTGTTGAAAGCATGGCTAAAAGCTATGCTGCTGGTATAACCGATGAGTTTATCAAGCCTGTAGTTATGGTAGATGAAAAGAATAGTCCTGTTGCCAAAATTGAAGAGGATGATGTTATTGTTTTCTTTAATTTCAGAACAGATCGTGGTCGTCAATTAACTCGTGCTCTTTCACAGGAGGAATTTGCGGAGTATAATATGCATTCACTACCATTGCATTATGTGACTATGACCAACTATGACAATTCTTTTAAGAATATTTCTGTGATCTATCCAAAAGAAAACTTAACCGAAACATTGGGTGAAGTTTTAGAAAAAAATAACAAAAAACAAATTCGAATTGCCGAAACAGAAAAATATGCCCATGTAACATTTTTCTTTTCAGGAGGTAGAGAAAAACCATTTGAAGGAGAAAAAAGAATTCTTTGCCCTTCTCCAAAAGTTGCTACCTATGATCTGCAACCAGAAATGAGTGCAAAAGATATTGAAGAGGCAATCATTCCTGAATTAAGAAAACAGGAAACAGATTTTATCTGTTTAAATTTTGCCAATACCGATATGGTAGGTCATACCGGAATTATGAAAGCAGCTCAAAAAGCAGCCGAAACTGTTGATGGATGTCTTAAAAATGTGATAACTACCGCTTTAGAAAATAATTATTCAAGTATTATTATTGCCGATCATGGAAATAGTGAAAAAATGATCAATGAAGATGGTTCTCCAAATACGGCACATACAACCTATCCTGTTCCTCTTATTTTGGTTGAAAAAAATAAAGAACATAATATTAATAGTGGTGTTTTGGCTGATATTGCACCAACTGTTCTTGAATTAATGGAGATTGAGCCACCAAAAAGGATGACACAAAAATCACTTTTAGATTAATTTTATGAAAAAGATAGTCTTTATAATTCTACTGTTAATTCATTTTAATAGTATTTCACAAGATTTAGGTGTTGAAAAATTGTTAATTGGCATACAATCTAAAGAAAGTTTTAAACAACAGCCTTATGCCGAGTGGTTTGATAGCAATTATAGTAGTTATAAACTGGATGTATCAGTAGTAGATAAAATAAAAAAACACATAAAAGGTGTAACCATAAAGGCTTTTATGGGAACCTGGTGCGGAGATAGTCAATATGAAACTCCCAATTTTTATAAGTTGATAGATGCTGTTAATTTTGATTATTCAAATTTAACCATGATTGCTGTAAACAGAGCAAAAGAAACACCTGACAATCTTCAGGAAGGCTTGAATATTACAAATGTACCCACTTTTATTTTTTATAAAAAAGGCAAAGAAATTGGCAGATTTGTTGAATATCCAAGAGAAACTTTAGAGATAGATGTTCTTAAAATTGTTAGTGGTAAACCATATAAACATTCTTACGAAACAGAGTAAATATTTGTGTATAAAAATACAATACAGAGAGAATTTATCAGTTTATTATATATTATACTAGATTAAAAAAAATTAATTTATGTTACCTAAAAATTCATTGATAATTGCTGTTGATTTTGACGGAACTATTGTAGAAGATGCTTATCCTAAAGTTGGTCCTGCAAGAATATTTGCTTTTGACACCCTAATAGAACTACAAAAAAAAGGTCACAGACTAATTTTATGGACATATCGTTATGGCGAAAGGCTACAAGATGCTGTTGATTTTTGTAAAAAAAATGGTGTGGAATTTTATGCTGTTAATCAAAGTTATCCCGAAGAAAAATTTGATGGGAAAATAAGCAGAAAAATTAATGCTGATGTTTTTATTGATGATCGAAATTTAGGAGGAATTCTAGGTTGGGGAGAAATATACCAACAACTATTAAAAACCGAAAAACATCCTGAAAGAAAAATAAAAAAAGGATTTTTTGGGTTATTTAAAAGTTAAATTACATTTTAAACGCATCAAAATATTCTCTGTCAATTTCTTCACGATGATCTGGGTGTGCAATTGCAACCAAAGCTTCTTTTCTTTGTTTTAATGTTTTACCATATAAATTAGCTGCACCAAATTCAGTAACTACATAATGTACATTTGACCTAGTAGTAACAACTCCTGCTCCCTTTTTTAAGAACGGTACAATTTTACTTTCACCTCTTTTAGTTTGAGAAGGCATTGCAATGATTGCTTTTCCACCTTCACTCAATGAAGCTCCTCTAATAAAATCTACTTGGCCACCTACTCCCGAATAAAATCGAGTACCTATAGAATCAGCACAAACTTGTCCTGTTAAATCAATTTCTATAGCTGAATTTATAGCAACCATTCTTTTATTTTGTTGTATTACAGAAATGTCATTAACATAATCAGCCGTACGCATTTCAATAAAAGGGTTATCATCAACATAATCATAAAGTCTTTTGGTACCTAATAAAAAAGTTGCCATTGCTCTACCAGGATTTACACCTTTGAAATCTCCATTAATTACATTGCTTAAAATTAAATCAATAACTCCATCTGATAGCATTTCAGTATGTAATCCCAAATTTTTATGATTTCCCAAACGTTGTAAAACGGCATTAGGAATATTTCCAATACCCATTTGTAAAGTACTTTTATCATCAATCAATTCTGCTATATTGCCTCCTATTCTATGTTCAACCTCGGTTATTTTTGGTATTTTTATTGTGTGAATAGGCTCGTCAACCTCTACAAAAGAGTCTAACTCTGAAATATGGATTATACCATCACCATGAGTTCTTGGCATTTGTGGATTAATTTGAGCTATAACATGATCCGCATTTTCTATTGCAGCTAATGCAGCCATGACAGATACGCCCAACGAGCAATAACCATGTTTATCTGGAGGAGAAACTTGAATTAAAGTTACATCAATATCTATGATATTACGTTTAAACAGAATAGGCAATTCACTTAAAAAAACCGGTGTATATGACCCATTTCCCGCCAATAAAGTATGTCTAACGTTTGGGCCAACAAAAAAAGAATTGACATAGAAACTATCTCTTAATTCAGGATTTGCATAAGGCACTTCTCCCTCAATATGTAAGTGGCAAATTTCAACATTTCTCAATTCTTCGCTTCTAGCAGTCATTGCATTTATCAAAGCCTGAGGTGCAGCTGCTGCAGCTTGGATATAAACTCTATCATTTGATTTTATAATTTTAACTGCCTCTTCAGCACTTACCGATTTATACATTTTGATGAAATTTTTAAACACACAAAGTTACAAATTTGAATTCTATTATTAAATCATTCTACGTCTTACTTCCATTTTCTTAATCATACTTTTTAAGTATCTTTGTAACTTATATAAAAGCCATTAAATGATAAAAATAAAAACACGCGAAGAAATTGAATTGATGCGTGAAAGTGCCTTAATTGTTTCTAAAACACTAGGTGAAGTTGCTAAAGCGATAAAACCTGGAGTTACAACTTTACAATTAGATAAAATTGCTGAAGAATTTATTAGAGACCATGGTGCCATACCTGGTTTTTTAGGACTATATGATTTTCCCAACACACTTTGTATGAGTCCGAATGAACAAGTTGTTCACGGGATTCCAAATAATAAACCTTTACAGGAAGGAGATATAATATCCGTTGATTGTGGAGCTCTAAAAAATGGATTCTACGGTGATCATGCATATACTTTTGAAATTGGTAACGTTTCAGAAGAAACTAAAAAATTACTCAAAATAACCAAAGAAAGTTTATATGTCGGAATTCGTGAATTCAGAGCTGGCAATCGCGTTGGAGATGTAGGTTATGCCATACAAAATTATACTGAAAAACATGGTTATGGAGTTGTTCGCGAATTAGTAGGGCATGG
Source organism: Flavobacteriaceae bacterium (assembly GCA_030613745.1). Lineage (GTDB taxonomy): Bacteria > Bacteroidota > Bacteroidia > Flavobacteriales > Flavobacteriaceae > Lutimonas. Next base: position 5,165 of record JAUWLK010000095.1, read on the forward strand.
TTTAGGAAGAAAAATGCATGAAGATCCTGAAATGCCAAATTATGGAAGAAAAGGAAGAGGAAAAAAATTTAAAGAAGGTATGGTAGTTGCTATTGAACCAATGATTAATTTGGGAACTCATCGTATCAATCAGCTTAAAGATGGTTGGACTATTAAAACTGCCGATTTAAAACCAAGTGCACATTTTGAACATGATGTTGCAATTATAAATGGAAAACCCGAACTACTTTCAACTTTTAAATATATTTATGATGCTTTAGGTATTGAAAGTAATGAAGAGGATGAATTTAGAATGAATCCTATTATTTCTTAAAACTAATACAAAATTTCATTTGAAAATATTTTCTCAAATATTGAATACGATTCCTCGTCCTTACTTAATAAAAATGAGTTATTTGGCCAGACCAATTTTAGCTGTTTGGTTAAAAGGTAAAACTTATACCGACCCTATTGATGGAAAGAGTTTTCGAAAATTTTTACCTTACGGATATGGCAAACAACGACCAAATGTTTTATCTCCTAGTACTTTATCATTAGAACGCCATAGGTTGCTTTGGTTATATTTACAAAATGAAACTGATTTTTTTACTAAAAAATTGAAAGTTTTACACATGGCACCCGAACAATGTTTTTTAGATATTTTTAAAAACTTAAAAAACCTTGACTATACAACTGCTGATTTATATTCTCCAATTGTAGATATAAAAGCAGATATCTTAGATTTACCCTTTGAGGATAATAGTTTTGACATTATTTTTTGTAATCATGTTTTAGAACATATTAAAGATGATCATAAAGCTATGACTGAATTATACAGAGTTTTAAAACCTAAGGGTATGGGTATATTTCAAATTCCTCAAGATTTAAGTTTAGAAAAAACTTATGAAGATTTTAGTATTACTTCACCTGAAGAAAGAGCCAAACATTTTGGACAATACGACCATGTGAGAGTTTATGGAAAAGATTATTTTAACCGATTGCGAAAAGCTGGTTTTAATGTTGAAGAAGTAGATTATTCAAAACAAATTTCAGAAAAATTGGTAGATAAATACCGATTGGCAAAAGGAGAAATTTTACCTGTATGTTATAAAATTTAAAGTTCCTTCAAATCCTCTCCATTAATCCAACCTGTTTTACCATCAATAATTTTAATTTTTTTCCAATTATCTAAAGTTTCTAAAATTTGCACTTTAGTACCTTCGTGCAATTCAAAATTAATTTCACTTGATTTTGTTGGTGCACTTTTAACTTGTGTTTGCGTGGCAAAAATTATTGCAGTTTTTATATTTTTTATATAATGGTAATTTCTAAAAGAAAAATAAAGACTAATTGAAACAAATATTACACTTAATAAGCTGGTTAAAAAATAGATACGTTTTTTACTCGTGCTATAAGAAAAGTGATATAATAAAAATAGTATCGCAAATAAAAATGCCAAACTAACTGCAATTACTGCCCAAGTATTGTATGTAAATTTAAGAATAAAAGTATCTCTAAACTTTTGACCTAGGCTTTTAGGTAAGGCTTCAATATTATCTAGAGTCATACGTTTGGCAAACTCTAAATTAAATATATAATCCTTATTATTCGGATCAAATTGCAATGCTTTTTCATAATAATAAATTGAAGGTGCAACTTGATTGGTTTTGTAGTAAACATTTGCCATATTAAAATATAAGACACCAGACTCCATGTTTTTACTTTCTATATCCTGATATAGCTTTAATGCTTCAATATAACTTTCTTGTTGGTATAATTTATTCGCTTTTATAAACAAACTATCCATAGTTTGCGCATGACCCACAATTCCTACTAGAAATATTAAAAAGAAAATTATTTTTTTCATTTATTCTGTTTTTCCTAAAAAACCAATTCTTGATTCTTTTATCTTGTCTCTTTTATTTTATCAAAGTTGTTTATCAATTTTAGCAATTACTTCTTTTGCTTTTTCATATTCTTGTTTCATCATTACATTTGTAGAAGGTGCATACCGAGCATAATCACAATTCTCTATAACAGTTTTAAACTCATCAATGGTTTGACTATCTACTTTTTTATCTTGTAAAATCTCAGCTATTCTTTCTTTGCTTATATCACTAGTTTCTACATGCAATTTTGATTTTAAATAATTATGTAATGCTTTTTCAAGAGCAATATAAAAAGCTTCTTTTTTACCCAATTTCTTTTTTGCCTGTGATAAATATTTTCGAGCTAGTTTATCTGCTTTTCTTCTTTTGTTTCCAATAACATCACTATCTCTTTGTTTTTTCTTTTTACCAATAAAAATTCCTAGTGGAATAGAAAGTAGTGGTAAAATCATTAATATATAAAACAAGTTAGAATCATAAAAATCACTTTTCTTTTCATTTGAAACAAATATTGTTTTTAATTGAATATATCTTATATCATTTTCATTACTTATAACCATTTTTTTATTTGAAGATGTTGATACCTCTTCATTTAATATTTTACCTTGAAGTGCATTTAAAATAATAGGATTCGTATTAATTGTATGGTATTTTTCTTCTTTTGGATTGAAATATGAAAACGATACTTCCGGAATCTTAAATTTTCCTCTATACTGAGGAACTATTGCATACTGATCATATACTTTACCCTTTAAACCGCCTAATGTTGTTGTTATATTCTCTTTATGTTCAGGCTCATAAATTTCTAATTCCTTTGGTGTTTCAATACCTGGTAATTTTACTAATTTTAAATTCCCGGTACCCGATATTTCAACCTTTATTTGTGAAGATTCATTTGCATTTAGTTCAGTTTTACTCGCTGTAACTGTAAAATCATAATCACCTACAGCTCCAGTAAAATTGGCAGGTTTATTTTGATATGGAAGTTCTTTTACATTAATTATTTTTTTTCCTGAAGTAGATGTAAAATTAACATCATTCATCAACATGTTACCAAAAAAATCTCTCCTCCCAATTGGAACTCCTGCTGTAATTTCCATTTCCATTGGGTCAATAGTTAATCTTCCCGCCTTATGAGGTATTAAAACCATTTTTTTAACAATAACAAATCGGTGTGGTTGTCCTTTATAAGAACCATTTTTAGCTACCCATTTTTTTACTTCAATATTTTGGTTCCAAAAACCATTAAATGAAGGTGATTCAACTTCACGAGTATTTTGAACGTTTACTTTACTAATATTAACATACAATTTGTAAACGACAGAAATACTTTCACCAACATATGGATTCAAATTTGAAACTTCAGCAACTAAGTGAATATTTTGTGATGCTACATATCTTGGATCATCTGGATCTTCAGGTATTTCAATTGCATCTGTAACTCTAATTCTAACTGTATTTGATTTTATAATTTGTCCTTCATAAGTAATACTTGCAGAAGATATAGTAAATGTACCTTTAACAGAAGGTTGAATTATATATATATATGTAAGTTTATAAGATGTTTTTCCATTAATTGAAGAAAAACTAGAAGACTGACTTGGTCCGGCCAAAACTTTAAAGTTATTAAAATTAGGTGGAGTAAAATCGTCCGCCCCTTGTTTATCAATTGAAAATTCAATCCGCAAACGTTCATTTAAACCCAATTGATTTTTACTCACTACTGTTTTAAAAGTTACCTGAGCAAATAAACTTTGAACAGTAAATAATAAAATAATTATATGTAAATTTTTCCTTATCATTAAAGTTTATATATGACTTAAAACTACCAGTCTTTTTCTTGTTTTACTTTTTTTCCACGAGCTTTTCTGGCATTTACTTTTTGTTGTGTCTTATTTTCTTCATTATTCATAGCATCTAAAAGCTGCTGAATTTGTTGTTGACTCAATTTATTTGGTTGAGGTTTAGGTTGCTGTTTATTGTTTTGTTCATTATCACCTCTTTTGTCTTGATCTTGTTTGTCTTTATCATCATTACCTTGGTCTTTATTTTTATCTTTATCATCATCTCCTTGATCTTGTTTTTGATCTTTATCTTGGTTCTTGTCTTTGTCTTTATCCTTATTTTTATCTTTATTGTCCTTATTGTCTTTATTCTTTTGCTGTTGGTCATCTAATAATTTTTGAGCTAAGGCCAGATTATATCT
>JAUWLK010000264.1 GCA_030613745.1 Flavobacteriaceae bacterium
GGTTCGCCCCAATAACGTTGGCGAGAAAATACAGCATCACGCAAACGGTAATTTATTTTTCCTTTACCAATTCCTTTTTGTTCTAATTAATAAATAATTCGTTTGATTGCCTTTTTTGCGGGCATTCCGCTAATAAAATCAGAATTAGCAATTACTGCACTTTTATCTTCGCAGGCATTTTCAGAAATATCAATGTCTTGGAAAATATTTGGTATCTCTATATCAAAATATTTTGCAAAATCATAATCACGTTGATCACCACAAGGCACTGCCATTACAGCACCTGTACCGTAACTTGCCAATACATAATCACCTATCCAAATTGGAATCTTATTTCCACTAAACGGATGAATCGCATAAGCACCGGTAAACACACCGGAAATGGTTTTTACATCAGCCATTCTTTCTCTTTCACTTCGTTTTGCTGTTATTTCTATATAAGCATTCACTTTTTCTTTTTGTTCTTCTGTTACAATTTTAGCTACTAATTCATTCTCTGGTGCCAGAGTCATAAATGAAACTCCAAAAATAGTGTCGGGACGAGTAGTGAATACTCCAATTTTGAATTTTGAATTTTGAATTTTGAATTCAACAGAAGCTCCCTCAGACCTTCCAATCCAATTGGTTTGAGAATCTTTTAAAGGTTGTGGCCAATCAATTTTTTCTAAACCATCTAACAAACGTTGAGCATAAGCAGTAATTCGCATGCTCCATTGTTTCATTTTTTTGCGAACAACTGGATGACCTCCTCTTTCAGAAACACCATTTACAATTTCATCATTTGCTAAAACCGTTCCTAATTGCGGACACCAGTTTACTTCGGTTTCTGATAAATAAGTTAATCGGTATTTTGCTAATATTTCTTGTTGTTGTTTATTGGAATAAGCTTTCCATACCTCAGCCGTGAATATTTCTAAATCATCATCCGCTGCAGCGTTAATTCTGTAATTTCCTTCAATTTCAAATGCCTCAATCAATTCAGAAATTGGTCTGGCTTTATCAGCATCTTTACAGTAATACGACTCAAAAAGTTGAATGAAAATCCACTGCGTCCATTTATAATAATCTGGACTAGAAGTTCTAACTTCTCTACTCCAATCAAAAGAAAAACCTATTTTATCAAGTTGTTTTCTATAACCTTTAATTATATTTTCACGATAATTTTCATTTTTAATTGTGGTTGACTTTCCTTTTTCAATTAAAGCTTCATCCTTAATACTTCCATCTTCATTTACATATTTATCTAAGATATTTCCTTCATCATCTAAACAACCATCAATATTAATTTCGGTTGTGTTTTTAGGATGCTGCCCGGTTTGAATAGCATATTGTTCTGCCGGTAATCCAAAACTATCATATCCCATTGGGTGCAATACATTAAATCCTTTATGTCGTTTGTATCTGGCATAAATATCTGATGCAATATAACCAAGGGGATGACCAACGTGTAGCCCTGCTCCGCTAGGGTATGGAAACATATCCAAAACATAAAACTTAGGTTTGTCGCTTTTATTTTCTGCTCTAAATGATTGATTATCTGTCCAATATTTTTGCCACTTGGCTTCTATAGCATTGAAATTATATTTCATCCCTTAAAATTATATATAAAGTTGGCAAAGTTACATTTAAACTAGGAAAGCACAAAGCTATAATTATACCATAATAATTTATATCTTTACATTTTATAAATACATCTTCAAAATTTAAAACATGTATAAACCCCTCATATACTTGATGGCTTTTATTGCTTTAACATCATGTTCTTCTAAACAACAAGTTGATTTAATAATATCAAATGCAAAAATCTATACTGTAGATGATAATTTTAGTAATGCCGAAGCTTTTGCCATAACTAACGGAAAATTTGTTGCTGTAGGTTCCAATAAAGAAATCAAATCAAATTATACTGCTACATCAAAATATAATGCAAGTGAAAAAACTATTATTCCAGGAATAATTGATGCACATTGTCATTTTTATGGTTTAGGATTGTCTATGCAAAAAGTAGATCTTTCAGGCACTAAAAGTTACGATGAAGTAATAGAAAGAATTAAAATATTTCAAAAAGAAAAAAACAGTAATTTTATTTCTGGTAGAGGATGGGATCAAAATGATTGGGAAGTTAAAGAATATCCGACAAAAAAAAGATTAGATAAGTTATTTCCTAAAACACCTGTTGCAGTTAGAAGAATTGATGGGCATGCAATGTTAGTTAATCAAGCTGCTTTAGATTTAGCAGGAATTGATAAAAACACAAAAGTGACTGGAGGAGAAATTATTAAAAAAAATGGTAAAATAACTGGTGTTTTAATTGATAACGCTATGGATTTGGTAAATAGAATTATTCCATCTGAATCAAAAAAAGAAGCTATTCAAGCTTTAAAAGATGCTGAGCAATATTGTTTTAATCTCGGACTAACAACTGTTGATGATGCTGGTTTAGATAAAGAAACCATTGATTTAATTGACAGTTTACAACAAATTGGAGAATTGAAAATGAGGATTTATGCAATGGTAACTGCAAATGAAAAAAACTTAAGATATTATATTAAAAACGGGATTTTTAAATCTGACAGATTAAATGTTCGTTCATTTAAAGTTTATGCTGATGGAGCTTTGGGTTCAAGGGGTGCAGCTTTAAAAAAACCATATAGTGACAGAGAGAATCATTACGGTGCTATGGTTACCAATTTAGACACTCTTGAAAATACAGCAAAACGAATAGCAAATTCAAATTTTCAAATGAATACTCATGCCATAGGTGATTCTGCAAATGCTTTTACATTAAAAACTTATGCTAAAGTTTTAAAAAGCCAAACTAATAGACGATGGCGCATTGAACATGCACAAGTTTTAGCTCCTGATGATTTTGATTATTTTACTGATATCATCCCTTCTATTCAACCAACACATGCTACAAGTGACATGTATTGGGCTGAAGAAAGATTAGGAAATGAGCGTATTAAAGGAGCTTATGCCTATAAAGCATTGTTAAATATTAACGGCAGAGTTGCACTTGGGACTGATTTTCCTGTTGAAAAAGTAAATCCTATGTTGACTTTTTACGCTGCTGTTGCTAGAAAAGATTTGAGTGGATATCCAGAAAAAGGATTTGAAATGAAAAACGGTCTTACGCGAGTAGAAACCTTAAAAGGTATGACTATTTGGGCAGCATATTCCAATTTTGAAGAAAATGAAAAAGGAAGTATTGAAGCAGGTAAATTTGCTGATTTTATAATTTTAGATGAAAATATTATGGAAGTCTCTATAGAAAAAGTTCCTCAAATTAAAGTATTAAAAACCTATGTTAATGGTGAAAAAGTGAATTAATTTTTTAATTAAACACAATTGGTATTGTAACTCTGGTAGTATCCCATGCAAGAACCATATTTGCATTTTTCCCTTTATTTTTAAATCCAATTGAAAATGCTTCTAAAGATTCAGCCTTACTAACTTTTGCTTTTGTTCTTGCTACATCATATTTCTTTTTGTATTCATAGGTTCCCCAAACATCAAGATTAGAACTCAAAATAAGTGTCCATCCTTTCTCTTCAGGTATCGCATATAAAACA
>JAUWLK010000118.1 GCA_030613745.1 Flavobacteriaceae bacterium
GCATATTTTAAATTTAAAAAATACTATATAAAATCTTAAAAATGAAAAAAATAGTAATTGCTGTAACTGTATTTTTAATTTTAGTTTCTTTTAAAAACTTTGAAACAAATAAAAATTTAAGAATAAATTCAATAACTGAAATTAAACAAGAAATGGATAAAGAAAATATTTATCAATTTAAAGTTCAAGATTTGTATGGTGATGCGTTTGATTTTTCAACTTTAAAAGGGAAAAAAATGATGATAGTTAATACAGCATCTGAGTGTGGTTTAACTCCACAATACAAAGATTTACAAAAATTATATGATACTTATAAAGATAAAAATTTTGTAATTGTTGGTTTTCCTGCAAATAATTTTGGAAAACAAGAACCAGGAACAGATACTGAAATAGCAGAATTTTGTCAACAAAATTACGGAGTAACATTTTTAATGATGTCAAAAATATCGGTTAAAGGAGATGATATGCACCCTGTTTATAAATTTTTAACGCAAAAATCTAAAAATGGTTATGCTGATTCTGAAATAGCTTGGAATTTTCAAAAATATCTTATTGATGAAAAAGGTGAGCTTGTAAGAGTAATTCAACCAAAGACTTTACCTACTGAATCTTCAATTATTGATTGGATAGAAAAATAATTATTATTGAATAACCCTAAAATGTAGATTAACAATTTTAAATATAAAAAAGCCATCACACCTTGGCGTGATGGCTTTTTATTTTAGTTAATTTAAGAACTTTTTCTTCTACTTCTGTCACTTCTGCTGGCAACAGCTCTTTTTGATTTAGTTTTAGTACTCTTTTTTCTTATAGAAGTTTTATTTTTTGATGCTTTATAGTTTCCATTTCTTGATGAAGATCGTTGTGTTACACTTCTTTTAGGTGCCTGTCTTGTTTGCGACTTAATATTTCTATTAGAACTTCTTTGAATAGTTTTATTTTGTTTTACACTTTTTGTTTGTGTATTTCTAGTTGCAACAGCCCTTCTTTGTGATGTAGCAGATCTTTCTTTTCTTATATTTTGAACAATTCTTTTATTTGTATTTGATGTTCTGTTTCTTTGTGATTGTACATTTCGTTTTGAAACCTGTTTTTTTACAAAAGCATTGCTTCTAGAATTGTGAATAGTACTATTTCGTTGAGAATTCTGACTTCTAGTTGTATTATTTCTAGCTAAACGACTATCATTAGTTGAACGTTTTTGATATGTTCTACCTGAATTAGCAGTACGTATTCTTGAATCTATTTTTCTAAAAGTTTTATTTTTTCTATTATTTTTATAATAATTATTATTGTAATTATTTTTGCCATAGTAATAATCATAACGATATGGTCTGTAATAACGTCTGTAAGGATTATAACTCACCACACATCTATTAAAAAGTGGTCTTACAAAAAAATTATGAAAAGGATGAAATACATAGCTTCTGTTAAAGTAATTAATAAAACCAGTATAATGAGAGTAATATCCGTAAGTATTATAATATACATGCAAGTCTCCTATTCTTGATAATCTATTTCCAAAATAGTTTACTCTTACACTACCTACCCGTTTTACTCTTCCAAAGTAGTCATAATAAATAGGCACATTTTCAATTTGAATAATTGCACCGTAATCATCGTACTGAACATAAGCATCATAATTATACCCAGAGTTATAAGAAATACTTACTGCACCAAAATTAACATTTGTATTTATACCATTTCTGGAATTGATATAAAAATCAAATTCACCATTTTGGAATATTGAAAATGTAATTCCTCTTTCTACAAAAGTGAACTTTTCTCCATTGTTATAATTATAAAGATATAAAGTAGTATTTACATTACTTTCAGTATTTGCAAAAGCAAGAGGAGAAAGGATGAATGAAATTATTGAAACGAATATTAGTAGTTTTTTTCTCATGGTAAAAGTATTTCATGTTAATATTTAATATAGTTTGCTAGCACTATTACTGTAATATTTGCAAACAACGTGCCAAAATACTAAACCCTTGCTATTATTGGGTCACAAAGGAGAAATCGATATGAGTTTTTAGATTTAAGAAAAATAGTTTGTAATGATATAGTGGCAGTAGGTTATTAAAATTTAAAACTTAACATTTAAAATTACTCTTTACTTCTTTCTTCTTACTTTTGTTTCTAAATTTTCAATTATTTTTTATATAAATGTCATATTACCCATACCACTTCAAAAGTTATTTACATACAAAATAACTGAAGCAGAAGCTAAGTTTTTAAAAGTTGGTATACGAGTTGCAGTACCTTTCGGTAAATCAAAAATTTTTACAGCTTTAGTTTATGAAATTCACCAAAATGAACCTAAAGCCTATAAAGCTAAAGAAATTCATCAAATTTTAGACGAGAACCCAGTAATTACCACTAAACAATTGGAGCATTGGAAATGGTTGGCTAATTATTATATGTGTTCCATTGGTGAAGTGATGAGAGCAGCTTTTCCGACAGCTTTTTTATTAGAAAGTGAAACATTAGTTTTAAAAAATGAAAAGTTTGAAGATGAAACTGTGTTAAATGATGATGAATTTTTGATTTTTGAAGCACTACAGCATCAATCAATTTTAAAAGTAAAGGAAATCATTAAAATTTTAAATAAAAAAAATGTACTTCCTGTAATTGATAAATTATTGCACAAAGGTGTTGTTTTATTGCATGAAGAAATCTATCAGCAATATAAACCTAAATTGATCAAGTATGTTAGGTTACAAAAAGAATATAAAAATGATACAAATTTAAATTTGTTATTAGATGAATTGAGTCGTGCTAAAAAGCAAAGTGAAGTAATATTAACTTATTTTTCTTTACAAGCAAGTACACAGAAACCAATTAAGTTAAAAGACTTAAAAGATAAATCAGGTGCATCATCTTCAATAATAAATGCATTAATAAATAAAGAAATATTTGAGATATATAGCATACAAGTTGATAGAATTTCTTTTGATAAAAAAATAAACGCTTTAAAAGTTCTGAGTGAAGAGCAAAAGATTAAATTAATTGAAATTAAAGATTTATTTAATGAACATGATGTAACTTTATTTCACGGTGTTACTTCAAGTGGAAAAACCGAAATATATGCTCATTTAATTCAAGAGGTTATCAATTCGGGCAAACAGGTACTGTATTTGTTGCCGGAAATTGCTTTAACTGTTCAGATAATTAGTAGGTTGCAAAGTTTTTTTGGAGATAAAATATCAGTTTTTCATTCAAAATATTCTATTGATGAAAGGGTAGAGGTTTGGAATAATTTGCTGCATAAAAAAACTAAAGCTCAAATTATTTTGGGAGCAAGATCTTCAGTTTTACTCCCATACAGCAATTTAGGACTGATTATTGTTGATGAAGAACATGAAACTTCATTCAAACAATTTGATCCATCACCACGTTATCATGCTCGTGATGCTGCAATTGTTTTGGCAAATTTACATCAGGCAAAAGTTTTATTAGGAAGTGCAACGCCATCAGTTGAAAGTTTTTACAATGCCAAACAAAATAAATATGGTTATGTAAAATTAGATAGGCGTTTTGGTGATGTATTATTGCCTGAAATTGAGTTGGTTGATATCAAAGAAAAACATCGTAAAAAAAGAATGAATGGTCATTTTTCCGATCGATTAATTACCATGATTCAAGAAGCTTTGATTGAAAAAGAGCAGGTAATTTTGTTTCAAAATAGACGAGGGTTTTCACCAATTGTTGAATGTACTACTTGTGGTGTTGCTCCTCAATGTCCAAATTGTGATGTAAGTTTAACTTTTCATAAATTTAAAAATGAATTGCGTTGTCATTATTGCGGATATCATCGTAATATGCCAAAAACTTGTCCGGCATGTGAAAATCCAACACTTGATACCAAAGGTTTTGGTACTGAACAGATTGAAATTGAATTACAAGATATATTTCCTCAAGCCAAAGTTGCCAGAATGGATTTAGATACAACTAAAGGAAAATACGGTTATCAAAAAATTATATCAGCATTTCAATCTCAAGAAATTGATATTTTGGTTGGTACTCAAATGTTAACTAAAGGATTAGATTTTAACAATGTAACATTAGTTGGTGTTTTAAATGCAGATAATTTATTAAATTTTCCAGATTTTAGAGCACATGAAAGAAGTTATCAACTAATGGTTCAAGTATCGGGTAGGGCAGGCAGAGATAAAAAGAGAGGCAAAGTAGCAATACAAACATTTAATCCTTATCATCAAATCTTACAACAGGTAACTACAAATGATTACGATAAAATGTATAATGATCAGTTAAATGAACGTTATGCGTTTCATTACCCACCACTAGTTAGATTGATAAAAATCACATTAAAACATAAAGATTTTAATAAAGTAAATAATGCCAGTGATTGGTTGGGTAAATCACTAAAGAATAATTTCCATGAAAATGTATTGGGTCCTACAAGTCCGGCAATTTCACGAATAAGAAACCTTCATATCAAAACCTTATTGATCAAATTACCTAAAAAAAGATCTATAAAACAATCCAAACAGATCATTCAAAATATTAAAAATTCATTTCAATCGATTGGTGAATATAGATCGGTTAGATTTATTATTGATGTAGATAACTATTAAAGTAAAAAGGTAAAAGTAAAAAGAAGTAAGAAGAAAAAATATTAACCTTTAATTTAACCTTGAGACTTGTTTTTCTTCCCATTTCCTCCGTAAATCTGAAGATAAAATACTGCTACCATCATGTTTCCATCCCGGGGGTTTGATAAAATAATTTAATTTGTTAGTAAAAGATGTTTTGCTTGTAAAAGCATCTTTAAATAAATTTATCCATTCCTGAAAAGCAACTTTTATAGGATTAAAAGTTTTGATATTACTAACCAATCCATAAATAGGTTTTTCAACTTCTGGTTCAAAGGTTCCAAAAAGTCTATCCCAAATAATAAAAATACCGGCATGGTTTCTATCTAAATACTGTGGATTTGTAGCATGGTGGACTCTATGATGAGAAGGAGTATTTAAAATTGCTTCAAACCATTTTGGCATTTTATGTATAAATTCTGTATGAATCCAATATTGATAAATTAAGCTAATTGACATTTGTGCTAAAATCATAATAGGGTGGAATCCTAATAAAGATAGTGGTAACCAAAACACAAATGATAAAAAACTACCAGTCCATGTTTGTCGTAATGCAGTACTTAAATTGTATTTTTGAGATGAATGGTGTATTATATGTGATGCCCAAAAAAAACGATTTTCATGACTAATTCTATGAAACCAGTAATAGGTAAAATCTTCTGCAAATAGTATTAAAATCCAAGCCCACCAACTAAAAGGAATAGTAAACAAACGAAAATTATTATATAAGTAGATTAAAATGGCAAAAATCATTGCTTTGCTAATTACTCCTAAAAAAACATTACCTAAACCCATGGTTATTGATGTTACAGCATCTTTAGTTTCATAAGCATTTGAGTTTTTACGAGCACTAACTATTATTTCAATAATTAGCGTGACAATAAAAAATGGTATGGCATAAAGTATTAAATCTGGTATTTCGGGTATTTGCATGATGAAAAGCTAAAATATTAGTTATTAAATTTCTAGGCAAAGTTCAATATTATTACTTTTTGATAAATCTACAAAAAAAACCGCTTTGATAATTTCAAAGCGGTTCAGAGAATATTTGGTTAATTTATTAGAAACTATATCTTAAGCCAAATTGCATTTGCCATCTTGAATCTAAACTTGCATCATAACCAAAGGTTTTTTGCAAATTACCATCAAATGTATAAGTTGGAATTTTGCTTACTGCATCAACTGTTACACCAATTGGTTGAACAGAATTAACTCGTTCAATAACACCCCAATCAGAGCTAATCATATTACCAAAGTTTAAGATATCAATACTAAATTGAACAGTATGTTTTTTCTCTTTTATTTTGAAATTGTAATCTTGTAATAATTTTACATCTATTCTACTTCTCCAAGGAGATAATGCATCATATCTTTCAGCATACTTGCCTCTTCTACCACTTAAATAATCATCTTGCTTGATATAATTATCATAAGCAGTTGCCTGATCAGGACTTGCAAAATTCATTGAGCTTACTTCACCCGAAGTTGGAACATAAATTAAATCGTTTAAGTTAGATCCATCACCATTGATATCTCCTCCATAAGTATAAGAGAATCTATTACCTTGTGCATATTCCATAAATGATGAAATAGTGGTTGCCCATTTTCCATTACCATAAGTCCATACTTTACTAATAACTGCAATAAATCTGTGATCATCACCATATTTAGAATGTGCTAAAACATCGTCATTTACATTACCAACAGCAGGATTTCCAACAAATGCATCACCTGTTATTTCAGCTTCAATTGAATTAACATCTTGCGCATTTAAAAAGTTATAGGCTACGCTTGCATAAAAATCATTTTTAAATTGTTTTTCTAGTTTAGCTGACCAGTTAAACGAATAACCTTTGTCAGAGTTGGTAAAAACAAATGCTCCGTTTTGGAATGAATTTTTATCAGCATCAGTATAAATTGCACGGTTATCAACACCTTGTAATGATCCAGAAGGAGGTTTTAATCCCCAGTTTTGTACATGAGCACCATTGATGTCTTTTGTGTAACTAATGTCTGTAGAGGCGATCAAACCATTTTCAAATTTATAATCAGCTCCAAGATTTGTACGCCAAACTGAAGGCCATTGGAAATCAGGATCAACAACTTGATAGAAGAAGAAATTTGGTGAACCAATCTGATTTCCCATCCATACAAATGGTAATCTACCGGTAAATATACCTGAACCTCCTCTTATTTGGAATGTATTATCGCCTTTTATATCCCAATTGAATCCAAATCTAGGAGAAAATATTATATCATTAGTTGGCATTTGAGTACTGTCAAAATGAACTTCATCACCAGTTTCAGGATCAAAATACTCTATTGATGGAATATAACAACATTGTGTATCGATAAAGTCCTGTGCATATTGTGAAGATGTAAAATAAAGTGGTTTGTCAAAACGAATACCAAAGGTTAATTTGAAATTATCTGTAGCATTCCATTCATCTTGTAAATAAAATGACATTTGTCCAACATCCATTTTATACCAGTTAAATCCGCCAGGATTTCCTTGGCCATTAGCTTCTAAACTTTCATCAAAAGCTATTGCATCTGCTAAACCATCAGCTATTGATGGATCATTAATAAAATCATTAACAGAACCTGAAGTTGGGAAAAATACTCCACGAGCACCATAAGATCCTAAATTAAATGAGTTTCCGAATTTAAATTTTTCAAAAGAAAACCCTATAGTAAATACATGATTTCCTGTAAAATAAGTTAAGTTATTTGTTAATTGGAAAACTGTTTGTTCTAATTTATTATTTATAGAGAATGGTTCATGACCTGCAATTATATAGTTTGAACCATTTTCTTGTATTGTAAAAGTTGGTGCAGGTGTAGATAAAGGATTTCTAAAATCATTAAACTCAGTATAACCAACTTGTAATTTATTACTTACATTATCAGTAAGATTAGAGTTTAATTCAAATAAGACAGAATTCAACTCATTATTAATTTGATATCCAGTATTCTCAAATTGTAAAGTATTGGCATCCGGACCTCTAAACCCTAAGGCTGTTGGATGTGCAGGTTGCTCTCTGGAAGCATTCAAGAAATTATAAATAATAGCCAAACGGTTATTATCATTAATATTCCAGTCTAATTTAATGATACCTTTAACCGATTCGGTTAAATATGTGAAATCTTTATAAGCACCAGGATCATACCCTAAAGCTAATAAGCTTTGTTGTACTGCTATCATATCACTTTCAGTAACTCTTGATTCATTAATTGCACCAGACCCCGTATTAGGTACCCAAGAAGAACCTAAATCTGTTCTTTCATCTTTTTCAAAATTTGC
>JAUWLK010000247.1 GCA_030613745.1 Flavobacteriaceae bacterium
TAAAATTCTTTATTATGAAAAAAAATGTAGGAAGTATTGACAAAATTGTTAGAATAGTTATTGCAATTGTTGCTGCTTATTTTGCGTACAAAGGTGATTTCGGAGCAACTGTAAGTTATGTGCTTTATGCTGTAGCTGGAATTATGGTTGTTACCAGTCTTTTAGGAACATGTCCATTATTCAGTGTTTTTGGTATAAATACTTGTAAAATCAAGCAATAATTTTGCAAATTAAAATTTAATTAAACACTCTTTCTTATCAATTAAACAAGGGTGTTTTTTTAAATAATTTTTTATTCATGTAACTTTTATTACATAAGAGTTATGTATTTCTTGTACTTTCTCGAGCAAAATCTAACTAAATTCTAAAACATATGTCAAAACATCATCAAGTCCTTATTATTGGAGGAGGTACAGCGGGTATCATGGTAGCATCTCAAATGCTTAAAAAAAATCCTAAAATAGATATTGGATTAATAGAGCCTGCAAAAACACATTATTATCAACCTGCATGGACATTAGTTGGAGCTAATACTTACGATTTTGAAAAAACAGCTAGAAGTATGGCTTCTGTAATGCCTTCAGGTGTTAATTGGATTAAAGAATATGCTGATAAACTAGATCCTGAAAACAATAAAGTTGTTACTAAAGAAGGAAATGAATTTAGCTATGATTATTTAGTTGTTTGCCCTGGTTTAAGAATGGCAACCGAATTGGTTGAAGGATTAACCGAAGCAATGGATAAAGGTGTAGTTTGTAGTAACTATACAGATCCAAAACACACATGGGATGTGTTAAAAAACTTTAAAGGAGGTACAGCTCTTTTTACTATGCCAACAACTCCTATTAAGTGTGGTGGAGCTCCTCAAAAAATAATGTATTTAGCAGATGAACACTTTAAAAAAATTGGTGTTAGAAATAAAACTGATATCGTTTTTGCGATTCCTGGAGGTGTTATTTTTGCAGTAAAACCTGTTGCAAAAACATTAATGACTGTTATTGATAAAAAAGATATTAATATTAGATTTTTCCATAAATTAGTAAAAGTAGATGCCGAAAAACAAATTGCATGGTATGAAATGGCAAAAGATCTAGATGCTGGAGGTTGTGTAATTATGTCTGATGATGATTCTAAAACATTAGATAAAGAAATTCAATACAATTATAAAAATGTAAAAACCAGTACTGATGGTGACCGTTTTGGAATATATTTTGACATGATGCATTTGGCTCCACCTCAAGCAGCACCTATATTTATAGCTAATTCTTCTCTATCTACTCTAGATGGATGGTTATCAGTAGATGATAAAACAATGCAGCATACAAAATATGCTAATGTTTTTGGTTTGGGTGATTCTGCTCAATTACCAACAGCAAAAACAGGAGCTGCCATCCGTAAACAAGCACCGGTAGTTGTTGCAAACATTTTACAATTAATGAGTACAAATGCTATAACAAATAAAGAATATGATGGTTATTCATCTTGTCCGCTAGTTACTGGTTATGGTAAAATGGTATTAGCCGAATTTGATTATAGTAAAGAATTTAAACCAGATCCTAAATTAAAACAATTCCCATTAATGATTAATGATTCTTCAAAAGAACATTGGCGTTTGTGGTTGTTAAAAAAATATTTATTACCGTATTTATATTGGGAGAAAATGATGAAAGGTATAGAAGTATAAAATCATGATTTATACATTAAAAACCGATTCCCTTGAATCGGTTTTTTTGTATTTATTTATATTTATACTTTAAGTGAAACCATGATTAATTTAAAATTTTAATGTTACACCAGCCAAGAAATTAGCTGTTGCTTGAGGATAATATCCTGCTCCGGTTATAGTTGTTATTGAATTTGGATCAGACCATGTATCATCATAGGTATAAAAATAACCATTCGATACATATTTTACATTAAAAATATTATTCACCATACCTGAAAATACAATAGATTTGAAAATATTTTTTGGTTTGATTTCATAGGTTATATTTAGATCATTTACAAAATAACTATCCAATTTTGAATTTTCGTGTTCAATATTACTCATGTATTGATCTCCAACATATTTAGATAAAAAGCTAATATTTAAATCATTAACCGGCTGATATACAATGTTACTACTTGCCACAATTGAAGGCGAATATGACAAGTCTGTATTTCCAAAATCTTGTAATCCTCCATCAAACTCCGCAAACTTATCAATATTTTTATTTATACTTAAAGCGATGTTTGGTTGCCATTGTAAATTATGTAAAACATTGATCGCAGATTCAATTTCAATACCTAGTCGATAACTTTTACCTATATTATCTGAGATTGGGTTACCCACATCGTCTAAACTACCAGTTAATACCAACTGGTCTTTATAATGCATGTAATAGAGGTTTGTATTTAATATAAACTGATTGCTTTTAAATTTCCAACCGAATTCAATGTCATCCATACTTTCAGGCTTGATATCATTATTTGCCAAATAATCAGCTCGTTTGGGTTCTTTGTTTGCTCTTGCATAAGAAAGATAAAAATTACTTTGATCTAAAAAATAGCTCACACCAAATTTCGGATTGAAAAAATTATTTTGATCATCAAAATCAATATTCTGTGGACCTTCATCAACACCTTCAACAGAATAATCTACATTACGATATTGCAGATCTACAAAGAAATTCCAGTTGTTATTTAATTCATATTCCGCTTTAGCGAAAACATTAAAATCTTTTTTTATTCCGGTATTGTCATAGAATTTATCATTGATCATATTACTGCCGTATTCAGCCCAGATTACTTTACCAAAATGATCTCCATCATATTTACTATAAGCGCCACCCAATATAAATTTTAAATTATCAAAATTCTTTAAAAATGAAAAAGTAGTTCCATAAAAATCATTATCTAACCATTTTCTTTGCACCAGATCTGTGGTATTTATCAATTCTCCATCAACAGTTATAGGAGTATAACCATAATCATTAAAATCACGGTCATTTTTATATTGCTCATAAAAGCCTCTTCCGTAGGTATAATGAAAAGCAAGGTTTGCAACCCACTCATTATCAAAATGATGGTTAATATGTAATTGATAATGATCTTGTTTATAATCATCAACCTGATTGTCATAAAAACCAATAATATTACCTTTATCATCTTTAATTTCTCCGGCAGGATTATAGGTTCTGTCTGTTTTTAATGTTTCAGCATCAATTCCGTACCAGGCCTGATAAGTGATCTCATGACCTCCAAAAGCAATAGCTTTGATCAACGTATTATCATTAAAAAAGCTAGCAGAAAGATAAACTGACTTTAGATCTGAAGTAGCTCTGTCAATATAGCCGTCACTTTCAATTTTTGAAACTCTACCACTAAATTCAGATTTAAAATCTCCAAAAGATTTCATAGTTCCGGTGCTAAATTGAACATTGGCTTTAAAAGTATTGAAGGAACCGGCTGATAAAGAAACCTGCGCTTTTGCTTCATCCTGAATTCCATTGGTTAACAAGCTCAAACTTGCACCAAATGCTCCCGCTCCATTTGTTGAAGCACCAACTCCCCGTTGTAACTGTATACTTTGGGTTGAACTGGCAAAATCAGGCATATTTACCCAATAAACACTATGTGATTCACTATCATTTAGTGGAATTCCATTAATGGTTACATTCACTCGAGTTGCATCACTACCTCTTACTCTAATTCCTGTATAACCAACACCTCCTCCAGCATCAGAAGTTGTTACTACATTTGGTAAGAAGTTTAATAAAATAGGAACATCTTGTCCTAAATTTCTTTGTTCAATTTCATCTTTTGATAAGTTACTTTGTGTAAAAGGAGCTTTTTTATCTACACGAGTA
>JAUWLK010000139.1 GCA_030613745.1 Flavobacteriaceae bacterium
ATGGTTTTAATGATGGCAAACAGCAATCATTTATCTATTTAAAAAATGGATATGATTTAACTTTAAATTTTGACACCAAAGAATTTCCAAATTCAGTTGTTTTCAAAGGAGAAGGTTCAGGAACTAATCAATATTTAACACAAAAACTCTTATATATACAAGATGAAAATCTTAACAATCTTAAAGAACTTTTCATTTTAGATAAGTCTGAATTTGATGAAAAAATTGCAAGTATTTCTAAAAAATTGGATGAAATGTTAGCAAATGCTGATGACTTAGACCCTGACGTGTTAAAACAAGAACAAGATGCTAATAAAAGAATGCTAGAGTTTTTTACAACTAATTATGATAAAGAAAACGCTATGGCATCTGCTTTTAAACCAGGAACACCATCACCAAAATTCAATTACCCGGATATAAGTGGTAAAAATATTTCTTTAGATGATTTAAAAGGTAAATATGTTTATGTTGATGTTTGGGCTACCTGGTGTGCACCTTGTAAACGTGAAATACCATATTTAAAAGAACTTGACAAAGAATATAAAGATAAAGAAATTGCTATTGTTAGTTTATCTATTGACAAAATGGAACATAAAGAAAAGTGGATGACTATGGTTAAGGATAAAAATTTAACCGGTATTCAAATTATGGCAGATAAAGATTGGAATTCCGACTTTGTTACAGCTTATAATATTAAAGGTATTCCTCGCTTTATACTAATTGATAAAGAAGGTAATATTTTAGATTCTGATGCTCCAAGACCATCTGATCCAAGATTAAAAGAATTATTTAATAATTTAGATCTCTAATAGTTATTATAAAGTATAATCCTAAAATAGATCAAAGATTTTAGGTGAAAAATATTGAAACCATCAAAAGTTAGCTTTTGATGGTTTTTTTATACTAATTATAGGATATCAATATTTAAAAAACTACATTTATCTACAATTTTTTAATTAAATTTATGCTTATTAATATTATCATTGGATTATTTGTAATAGGAATTACTGTAATCATTCAAGGATTTGGAACCAATTATTGGTTAAATCATATATTCACTAATTATTACCAATTGCCAATAGAAACTTTCAAAAAAAGAAAGGCAAAACTATTAATTCTCACTGCTTTTTTTCTTCTGTTATTACATTTTATAGAATCTGGAATTTGGGCATTTACATTTTATTTACTTCCTGGAATAACAGAATTTGAGACTATGGAAAAAGCCATATATTTTTCATTAGTTACTTTTACAACATTGGGTTATGGTGATATAACGATTAGTTCTAGCAATAGAATATTGGCAGGTTTTGAGGCAATAAATGGCATATTACTCATTGGATGGTCAACCGCATATATGTTTTCAGTAGTACAATACATTTATAAGCGAACTTATGATGATATTCAAAATAATAGCGCAAATGAAAAGAAATAATTAAATACGCTTATGGAAGATAATAAAAAGGAAAATATACAGGAAACAATCCCTGAAAAGTAGAATAAAATAATTCAGAAAAAAAGAAGAAAAGAGCTCCATAAAAAAAGTAACAATTATTGGTTTTGATGCTTGCTATTATGCAAATTCCAGCTCTTTTGGCTATGATTCCAGCAATAGCTATCGTGTTTTCAACTCATGATTCTATGTCAGCTATAATTTTTACCATTTATATTATTTTTGTAGCACTATCAGATAATTTTTTAAAACCAATGCTTTTAGGAAAAGGATTACAAACACCTATGCTGGTAATATTAATTGGTGCTCTAGGTGGAATGATGTTTATGGGAATGCTTGGTCTATTTATTGGTCCGGTTATATTAGCTATTGCACATCAATTATATACAGCTTGGGTAGTAGATTATAAGGGCAAATTACCTGCTGAAAAATAGTAGAAGATTAAAATTATTACTATTTATAACAAAAACTGTCTGAAAATTCAGATAGTTTTTTTGTTCTAAAATATCAAAGTTCGATACCTCCATCAAAAAAATAATATATCAGTAACCTTTATTACAAATATTAATCCAAATTATTATTTATTTTGTTGAATAATTTATTATCATAATAAAACGAGTATAGTTAAAAAATACTCACATTATAAAAATGATTGTTGGTGGGTTCTTTGTAATCATTTAAAAACAATAAATACAAACACATGAAAACAACTGTTGCAGTAACTTCACAAAATAAAAAAACCGTAACCAAGCATGCCGGTGAATGCAGAAACTACTTAATATATACTATTGATAATGATACTATTATCAATAAAAAAGTATTAGAATTACAGAAAAATGAAACCTTAAAATACACTTTTCATGAAGATCAAAGTGAAAATCCAAAAAATTTACTTTATGATGTAGATATTTTACTCACAGGGAGTATTGGTAAAGGTGGAATAAATCGTTTAGCCAATCAAAATGTCATTGCTTATCTAATCCAAGAAAAAGATCCTGATGCTGCTATTGACAAATTAATTAAAGGTACTTTAGAGGCTTTTGCTCCTGTTTCTCATCATAAAGAAGGTGGTGAATGTGGTCATCATCAACATTAATTATATCTAAAAACCTCAATCTATTTAATTTTTATTTTTACTATGTTTGCAAAAAATCAAAAATGTTAAACATATTTAGAATAGTTAGTTATTTAGAAGGTATTTCTTATATATTATTACTATTTGTTGGAGTTCCTCTAAAATATTTTGCAAATAATGACATATTGGTCAAATCATTAGGCATGCCACATGGTTTGCTTTTCATTTTATATGTACTTCTTGCTTTTTTCATTAAACCAAATTTTAATTGGAGTAACAAAGATTTCTTATTTATTTTGCTTGCTTCAGTAGTCCCGTTTGGTACTTTTTATATAGATAAACAGTATTTAAAAAATTCTACTTCACTTAAATAATCAGTCATAAAGTCATATAAAGCTTTAAATATCAGACATTTTGTCGTTTTTAATTTGATTTATACCATTGGAATACATTTTGACATTCATTAATTGAATTTAAAAATGATATACAATGAATTTTAATAATTTCACTATAAAATCACAAGAAGCCGTGCAAAAGGCTCAGCAAATTGCACAAGGCTTTGGTCATCAACAAATTGAAAATGCACATATTTTAAAAGCTATTTTTGAAGTTGATGAAAATGTTACTCCTTTTATTTTAAACAAATTAGGAGTAAATATTGACATATTTAAACAAACTTTAGAAAACATTATACAAAGTTTTCCTAAAGTTGAAGGCGGTGAATTAATGCTTTCAAAAACGGCAAATAAAATGTTAATTGACGCGAGTAATATCGCAAAAAAAATGAAAGATGAATATGTTTCACTTGAACATTTAATTCTTGCTGTTTTAAATTCAAAAGGCGCAACATCACAACTTTTAAAAGATAATGGTATTAATGAAAAAGATTTAACAGCAGCTATTCTAGAACTCCGTAAAGGCAGCAAAGTAACTTCTCAAAGTGCTGAAGACACCTATAATTCTTTAAATAAATACGCTAAAAACTTGAATCAACTTGCCAATGATGGAAAATTAGATCCTGTTATTGGCCGTGATGAAGAAATAAGACGAATTTTGCAAATTTTATCACGCCGCACTAAAAATAATCCAATTTTGATTGGTGAACCTGGTACCGGCAAAACAGCTATTGCGGAAGGTTTAGCTCATCGTATTGTAAAAGGTGATGTACCTGAAAATATACAAAATAAAGTAATTTATTCATTAGATATGGGTGCTTTAATTGCCGGAGCTAAATACAAAGGAGAATTTGAGGAAAGGCTGAAATCAGTTATAAAAGAAGTTATTGCATCAGATGGTGAAGTTATACTTTTTATTGATGAAATACATACCTTAGTTGGTGCCGGCGGAGGTCAAGGAGCTATGGATGCTGCAAACATATTAAAACCTGCATTAGCTCGTGGTGAATTAAGAGCAATCGGGGCCACCACTTTAGATGAATATCAAAAACATTTTGAAAAAGATAAAGCTTTAGAACGTCGTTTTCAAATAGTAAAAGTAGATGAACCTGATACTGAAAGTGCAATTTCAATTTTAAGAGGTATTAAAGATAAATATGAAACGCATCATAAAGTACAAATTAAAGATAGCGCTATTATTGCTGCTGTTGAGTTATCACAACGTTATATTTCCGATCGTTTTTTACCAGATAAAGCAATTGATTTAATGGATGAAGCTGCTGCAAAATTGCGTATGGAGATTAACTCTAAACCTGAAGAACTTGATGTTTTAGATCGTAAAATAATGCAGTTAGAAATTGAAATAGAAGCAATTAAACGTGAAAATGATACAAAAAAATTAAAAAATTTACATGAAGAGTTAGCAAATATCAAAGAGAAACGTAATGAGGTAAATGCCAAATGGACTAGTGAAAAAGATGTTGTTGACAAAGTGCAATCTGCAAAAGAAAATATTGAAAATTTTAAATTAGAAGCAGAACGTGCTGAAAGAGATGGAAATTATGGTTTGGTTGCAGAAATAAGATATGGAAAAATTAAAGACGAAGAAGAAAAGTTAGAAAATTTGCAAAGTGAGTTAGACAAAAATCAAGAAAATTCACTTATAAAAGAAGAAGTGACCAGTGAAGATATTGCAGAAATTGTGGCTAAATGGACAGGGATTCCTGTACAGAAAATGCTGCAAAGTGATCGTGTAAAACTCTTGCATTTAGAAGAAGAATTGCATAAGCGAGTTGTTGGGCAAAATGAGGCAATTGAAGCTGTTTCAGATGCTGTTCGCCGATCTAGAGCTGGTTTGCAAGACAGTAAAAAACCAATAGGATCTTTCTTATTTTTAGGAACAACCGGAGTTGGAAAAACTGAACTCGCAAAAGCTTTGGCAGATTATTTATTTGATGATGAAAATGCTATGACTAGAATTGATATGAGTGAATACCAAGAACGGCATGCTGTAAGCAGATTAATTGGTGCACCTCCTGGATATATTGGTTATGAAGAAGGCGGGCAATTAACAGAAGCCGTTAGAAGAAAGCCTTATTCTGTTATTTTATTAGATGAAATTGAGAAAGCACATCCTGATACATTTAATATTTTGTTACAGGTTTTAGATGAAGGTAGATTAACTGATAATAAAGGTAGGATAGCCGATTTTAAAAATTCAATTATAATTATGACATCTAACATGGGTGCTCATATCATTCAAGAGAAATTTGAAAACATAGATATGGATAATCGTGATGTAATTATTAAATCAACCAAAACCGAAGTTTTAGGTCTGTTGAAAAAAACTATTCGTCCTGAATTTATAAATCGTATTGATGAAATAATCATGTTTACACCTTTAAACAAAGACGAAGTAACGCAAATAGTAAGGCTACAGCTAAATGCGCTCTCTAAAATGTTAAAAGAAAAAAATATTGCGTTTTCTGCTACTGAAAAAGCTGTAGAAAGCTTATCTGAAAAAGGATATAACCCTCAATATGGAGCTAGACCAATAAAACGAGTAATTCAAAGAGAAGTACTTAATGAACTATCAAAAGATATTCTAGCTGGAAAAATTACAGCGGATAGTCATATATTATTAGATGCTTTTGATGATAAATTGGTGTTTAGGAATAAGTAATAAATAATTTATTTTAATCATAAGGCTCTTAATCAATTATTAAAGATTAAGAGCCTTTTATTTTTTAAACTAACCCAAAAGTATATTTCCCTCAATCAAATACATACTTACCGAAAACATAGTTTTTTAAAATGTAGATAGATTTTAGGTTTACAAAGAATTTAAAATCCAAACAATATGCGAAAAATTATTTTATTGGTATTTGTTGCGATAGCTTCACTTACCGTTTATGCCCAAGAAAAAACAATATTTGGTATAGTTACCGATGAAACTGGTCCATTACCTGGTGTAAATATTCAAATCAAAGGAACTACCATAGGTACTGAAACTGACTTTGATGGAAAGTACTCCATCAAGGCAAATACTAGTGACATACTCGTATTTAGTTTTGTAGGTATGGTAACTCAGAAAAAAACTGTTGGCAAATCAAATATCATAAATGTTGTATTGACAACTTCTAGCGCTACACTAGATGAAGTTGTTGTAACTGCTTATGGAATCAGGAGAAACAGAAAAGTATTAGGCTATTCAACTAGAAGACAACAAAGAAAACAACAATCTAATACCTCTCCATCAATGGTTCTTCAAGGAAGAGCTGCAGGTGTTAATATTACCACTACTAATGGTGTGCCTAGCTCTAATTCAAATATTATTATAAGAGGTTACTCTTCTATTAATGGCAACAATCAACCGCTATACATAATTGACGGAGTTTCTTTTGATGGAAATTCTAAAAAATTACAAAAGCTAAATCCTAATAAAATTAAAGACATTAAAGTTTTAAAAGGAGCAAATGCGACATCTTTATATGGTAGCAAAGGTGCAAACGGAGTTATCCTTATCAATACAAAATCGGGTAACAACCAAAATGAGAATTATGAAAAAATTAAGGAAAATCAATTTGAACACGTTGCTTTTGCACCTCTTTCAACTTTTTCTATTGATGTAGATAAAGCTGCATATAGTAATATCAGACGTTTTATCAATAACGGACAAACAGTTCCTGCCGATGCTGTTAAAATTGAAGAAATGATTAATTACTTTAATTATAACTATACACAGCCAATAGACGAGCATCCTTTTTCAATTCAAACGGAACTTGCTTCTTCTCCTTGGGATAATCAAACAAAAATTGTAAAAATTGGTTTGCAAGGTAAAAATATAGCAACTGATAAAATTCCTGCCTCAAATTTGGTTTTTCTTATTGACGTTTCAGGTTCAATGGATTCTCCTAATAAATTACCTTTACTAAAATCGGCATTTAAATTATTAGTAAAACAATTACGCAATAAAGATAAAGTATCAATTGTAGTCTATGCTGGTGCTGCTGGTGTTGTTTTAAAACCAACTTCTGGTGATGACAAGAATAAAATTTTAGAAGCACTCAATAATTTAGAAGCTGGAGGTTCTACGGCTGGTGGAGAGGGTATTGAATTAGCCTATAAAATTGCGCAAAAGAATTTCATTAAAAAAGGTAATAACAGAGTTATACTTGCAACTGATGGAGATTTTAATATTGGCGCATCAAGTGATAAA
>JAUWLK010000180.1 GCA_030613745.1 Flavobacteriaceae bacterium
CTTGCCGAAAATATTTAATCCGTGGAACCCATGAACAAAAAGATATTTCTTTAACTGTAAAAATTTGTGATTCCATTGCAACTATTGAAACTGTAAAATTATTTCATTCATCAGATGACTAATAACCGTAATGAAAAAAAAGTCATCCGATGAATCTTTAGATTTACTTGTGGCTATCATTCACAGGGTGAATATCTGCATACCACATATATTCACCCTGTGAGTAAACTTATCAACTGTATATCCCGCTAAAAAAATCGGGATTAGCTCAACTTACAATTTTGATTTCGTTTTACAAACTTATCAAAATTGAGTTTCACTAATAAGTCCTTACATCTCCAGAACCACTTACTTTAATATCTTCAATTTTTGGGTTTCCTTTGTATTTAATATCTCCAGAACCTGAAATTTTCGCGTTTAATTCGTTTATAACCGTTATCGTTATTCCGCCAGAACCTGAAATTCTTAACGCTGCTTTATCTGTCTTTAAATTAACTGCATCAATATCTCCAGATCCTGCAATTGCAGCAGTGAAACTTTCACTAGAACCTTCTAGATCTATATCACCAGAGCCAGAAATAGCAGCATCTATTTCATTAGTTTTCACATTCAATTTGATATCTCCTGATCCAGCTACAGTCACTTTAAAGTTATTTGATTTTAGCAAATCTTTACCAATAATATCACCTGATCCTGATAAAGAAACAGCTTCAATACCTTTATAATAAACAGTTAATACTACTCCTTTTCTCGTATTGATACTTGTCCCTTTCTTCCATTTAATTTTCAACTTCCCATTATCTACTTCAGTCACTAAATAAGCTAATAAATTATCCTCTATTTTAATATCTATTTTACCTTCATTTCCCTCTACCAAAAACACATCAAACGAACCAGAAACAGCAACTTTATCAAAACTACCAACATTTCTTATTTCATTAATAATATTACCGCTACCTTTTATTCTTCCATATTTTTGTGCATTACAGCTAGTTAGAAATAAAATAGTTACAAACAAAGCGGCAATTGATTTTAAAAATACTTTTTTCATTTTTAATTGATTTAGTTATTATATAATTTTACACTTCCGTAATCGGATGAAATTTCAATAGTTGATCCTGAATTTTCTTTATTTACATATCCCTCATAATATTTAGAAGAAGATTTTACTACTTTTTTTAAATAGTTAATGTTTTCACCATCATAACTAAAACCGCCATAGCTTAATTTTGCTGTAAAATTAAATGACGCATCTTCATCTAAACCTATTTTAATTCCGGTATAATCTGAATGAATATAAACACTATCAAAACCACTCATCAACTTATTCACACGCAAGCCTCCATAATCAGCATCAATTTTTAATTTTTTATAAATAGTCCCAAAACGCATAGTTAAGTAATCACCATTTCCAATAATAATATTTGAATTTTCTACTTCAATTTTGCCATAATCACAATTAAATGATAAATCTTCAATATTTTCAATAACTGTAGTAGTATAATCAGCATTTAAATCAATATTTTTTGCTTTTTCAACTCTTAATTTTGAATAATCAGCATTGATCTTTCCACTATTTATATATTCAATTACTGAATTAGAAGTATAATCAATATTAATAGAATTATCCGTATGATACAAGCTGCCTATCAGTATTTTTCCATAATCACAATTAATTTTTGCTTTTCCTTTGAGTTCATTCAATGAGACAGTACCATAATCATTAGTGAAATTTGCATTATTTGTAATTGGCATTTTCACTTTGTAATCTATTTGATAATTAATATTTGAATTCCCCCAGCTAAACCAACTTGATGATGATTTTTCAATAATTGTTTTTGCTGAAACTTCACTTCTACTGTTATGAAATTCTACATCTATTTTTTCCAATCTTGAAATAACTTTATCTTCATTATCACCACTTACTGTTATTTTAACTTCAATAACTACACGATTTTCATTCCAAGATATTACATCAACATTACCATATTTATTGTTTATTTTAAGCAATGCATCAGTATTGACACTGTACTCTTTTTTAATCATTCTACTTTTTTCATATTTACCTTTTTTAGGATTTGGATTTGCAATTCCTACCACAGGAATAAGCAATAATATGAGTAAAATTTTATATATAGTTTTCATAATTTATTTTTTAAAATTTGTTTCATTATTTTTTCTTCTTACTTCTTTTTACTTTTCATACTTTATTATCTTATAAAGTCAAATTTTCAAATTCTTTAAAATCTTCTAATTGATCAACCAAATTTTGCAATACTTCAATGCGCTTTTGAAAATTTGCAATCATGGCATATATAACACGTTTATCTTCATTACTCTCTTTGAGTTCTATGGTTAGTTGTTTATAATTCTTTTCTAAATTTTCTAACTGTACAAAAGCATCATTAATTATTTGCTGATTTTCAGGTGTTTGTTGACTTTTAATTTGCTCAATTTCATTTTGTATTGTAGCTAAATAAAAGTTTTGAGTTTCTTCCATTTTTGGTGAAATATCTGCCAACTCTACACCATTTTGAGAATTATAATTTCCTAGCCAAAAACCAAAAAATAATATTACCGATGCAGCTATTGCTAACCAATGCCATTGTATCCTTCTATTTTTTATTGACTCTTTATTATTGGATTTCAATTTAGCTTCAAATCGTTCAAAATGCCCAATGTTTGGTTCAGCAAAATCAAAATCGTCTTTTAAATCTTTAAAGATATTTTCTAAATCTTTTTTCATTTGTTTTTAATTTACTAAAGTCTGATTGTTTATTAAATTTCTTAATTTATTCTTTGCTCTTGAAATAGTTGTCCTACAATTTTCATTACTTATATGCATAATTCCTGCAATTTCTTCATTATCATAACCTTCAATTAAACTCAACGTTAGTGCTACCCGATAATTATCTTTTAATTTTTCTATGGTTTTAATAACTTCTTTAGCTTTTATAGTCGAGTAATCAATCATTTCACTTGCTTGTATTTCATCGTTACTATCAGAAATTACATTTTTAACCTTATCTAAGTTTACAATACTATAACGATTATTCTTTTTTATTTGAGTCAAACTTTTATTTATTACAATCCTTTTTAACCATGCACCAAATGGCACTTCTGCTTTAAAGGTATCCAGCTTTGTAAAAGCGTTTAAAAAAGCTTCTTGCATTACATCTTCAGCCTCAAAACTATCGTTAACAATTCGTAAAGCAGTATTGTACATTGCTTTATAATATAGCTTGTATATTTCAAACTGTGCAGACGGTTTCCCTTTTTTACAAGCAGTTATCAGCTGGTTAATATGTTTGTATTTCTCTTGCAATACTTGGCTTCTATTTTAATGACAATTCATTTTCAAATGTGTTACACTTATTTAATAATAAAAGTACATTTTTTTATAAGATATTTATAATCAATATGATAAAATTCTATTTTAAAACTTTTATCAGCAATTATTTTATTGGCATAAGAATTGAATAATATAATTAAGAATAATGTGTTAAGATGTATTAAATAGCTATATATTAGCTATTTATATAAATTTAAATTATAGTAACAAATAAAACGTTGCTATTTATAATGTCAAAATGACCTAAATGAGATATGAGTAGAACTAAATTTTTAAATATTGACAATTTGTCACTTCAAAATATTTTAGATGAAGATGCTGAATTAATTCCGTTAATGACGCCCGAAGATGAAGAAGAAATAAAAAACGAAAATGTACCTGAGATATTACCAATTTTACCTTTACGTAATACGGTATTATTTCCTGGTGTGGTAATACCTATTACTGCTGGTAGAGATCAATCTATCAAGTTGATAAAGGAAGCTAATAAAGGAAACAAAACTATTGGAGTAGTTGCCCAAAAAAATGAAGCTACTGAAGATCCTGCATTAGAAGATATTTACCCAATTGGTACTGTGGCTCGAATATTAAAAGTGCTTAAAATGCCTGATGGAAACACCATGGTTGTTTTACAAGGTAAAAAACGCTTTGAAATTGAAAAAATAATTCAAGATAAGCCGTATTTAAAAGCAAATGTAAAAGAGTTGGTTGAAGAAATTCCTGACAAAAAAGAATCAGAGTTTAGAGCAATTATTGATTCTGTTAAAGAACTTTCATTACGAATCATTAAAGAAAATCCAAATATTCCAAGTGAAGCTTCATTTGCTATTCAAAATATTCAAAGTGATCCATTTTTAATAAATTTTGTTTCTTCAAACTTAAATTTAAAAACTGCAGCAAAACAAGAACTTTTAAACATTAACAATTTAAAAGACAGAGCTTTTGAAACTTTAAAAAAGATGAATATTGAATTACAACGCTTACAGCTTAGTAATGATATTCAATCTAAAGTTCGTGAAGATATGGATCAGCAACAGCGTGAATATTATCTGCATCAACAAATGAAAACCATTCAGGAAGAACTTGGTGGAGTTTCTCATGATGAAGAAATTGAAGAAATGCGTGAGCTAGCCAAATCTAAAAAATGGAGTAAAGAAGTTTCGCAAACTTTTGATAAAGAGCTAGGTAGATTGCAAAGAATGAATCCCCAAGTTGCGGAATATTCTATTCAAAGAAATTATTTAGACTTATTGTTAGAATTGCCATGGGATGAATATACTAAAGATATTTTTGACTTAAAAAGAGCTCAAAAAATATTAGATAGAGATCATTACGGTTTAGAAAAAGTAAAAGAAAGAATTATTGAGCATTTGGCTGTTTTAAAATTAAAAGGAGACATGAAATCTCCTATAATTTGTTTATACGGACCTCCTGGTGTAGGAAAAACATCTCTAGGAAAATCAGTTGCCGAGTCAATTGGTAGAAAATATATAAGAATGTCACTTGGTGGCATGCGAGATGAAGCTGAAATCAGAGGTCATAGAAAAACATATATTGGTGCAATGCCAGGTAGAATCATTCAAAATATTAAAAAAGCGGAATCATCAAATCCTGTTTTTGTATTGGATGAAATTGATAAATTAGCATCAAGTCATAGTGGAGACCCTGCATCTGCTATGTTAGAAGTTCTTGATCCTGAGCAAAATATCAATTTTTACGACAATTATTTAGAACTTGGTTATGACCTATCAAAAGTATTGTTTATAGCAACTGCAAATAGCTTGTCAACTATACCATGGGCTTTACGAGATAGAATGGAAATAATTAATGTAAGCGGTTATACTATTGAAGAAAAAATTGAAATAGCCAAGCGCCATTTATTACCGAAACAATTGAAAGAGCACGGATTAAGTTCAAAAAACCTAAAGATTGGTAAAACCCAATTAGAAAAAATTATCACTGGTTATACTCGTGAATCAGGTGTTAGAGGTTTAGATAAAAAAATTGCAAAAATTATTAGATATGCAGCCAAATCAATTGTAATGGAAGAAGAATACAATATCAAAATCAGTAATGACGATATTGAAAAAATTCTTGGTCCTTCTCACTTAGAAAGAGACAAATATGAAAATAATGAAATTGCCGGTGTTGTTACAGGATTAGCTTGGACAAGTGTTGGTGGTGATATCTTATTTATTGAATCTATTCTTTCAAAAGGAAAAGGATCTTTAACTATTACAGGAAATTTAGGTAAAGTAATGAAAGAATCAGCTACAATTGCTTTAGAGTATATTAAAGCAAATGCGGATGATTTCGGAATTAAATATGATACTTTAATTAACCACAATATACATATTCATGTTCCAGAAGGTGCCACACCAAAAGATGGACCAA
>JAUWLK010000314.1 GCA_030613745.1 Flavobacteriaceae bacterium
TTTTTTGTAAAACCAGGAGCTGCAACATCTATTTCAAAATGTTTATCTGTTTCTTTAATATTCATTGCAGGAATCCATTTGTTTTCCATAAAAAAATCATTGGTAAGTAACCTATCTGTACCTAATAAATCGGTAAACATAGTATCATACCAAGGTAAACGGTGTTTTTTAAATTTCACTAAAGTCATGATATTACGGTTTAAATTAATACTGTTTTTATAAATACAAAGCTATTGTTCATATTATAATCATACAATGACAGGTATCAATGAAATAATTGATTGTTATCAGGTTATTAAAAAAGCTACCCAACTGGGTAGCTTTTCTAAAATTTAACTTTCATAATGATTTAAATGAACTTACCATTTTCATCAGTTTTTACTCTCATTCTCTTATCTCCATTCTTAAGTATAAGTTTATACATTTTCGATGCCTTTTCGTTGCGATAAGAAACTTTATACACATCCTTGGCAATACTCCATCCAGGAAACCTTTTTGTAACTGAATTTATAACAGCTCTTGGTGGTGCAACATTTTTAAACTTTTCAATGGTATATAAAATTTCGCCATCACCATCATAAGCTGCAACGATACTTCCATCAGGAATATAGAAAGATACAGTATATAAATCATAAGCTTCTTCATAAAAGTCTGAGCTTTTTAAATCATAATTTGCGACATGCTGCTCGAGCATTTTTACATTTACTGGCGCTGCGCTATTATCTACATTTTTCAGGTATTTATAATTCATCGCATGTACCTCAATTTCAGGTAATGCAATAACCTGAGCATAAAATTGGGTGGTGAATCCAAGTACTAACAAACCTAAAATTAATTTTTTCATGACATCCTGTTTTTAATTAATAATCATTTTAATAACACAAAATTAATAGTAGTATTAATAAAAAGCAATGATTAGAATCAATCAATTAATTGATTCTAATCATATTATAAAAAAGGTCACCTATCTAAACAACTCTTTATTTACCTATCAAATTTTAAATGAATTTACCTTTTTCATCAGTTTTTACTTTTATTCTCTCTTTCCCGTTTTCAAGTGTGATTTTATATTCTTTAATTGTTTCTTTACCGAGGTGATAATATACTCTATACACATCTTTGGAAACGCTCCATCCCGGGAACTTTTTTGTTACAGATTCTAAAACAATTCTGGGTAATTTTATATCTTTAAATTTTTCAATAGTTCGAATTATTTTCCCGTTTTTATCATATGCTGCAACAATTTTTCCGTCAGGAATATAAAATGATACAGTATATAAATCATATTCATCCTGATACAATTCATACAACTCTGAATTTTTTATATTATAATTTGCTACTTCTCGTTGGAGTAATTTTACATTTACAGATGTATCTGCTTCTTCAGAACCTACATGACTTATATACTTATAATTTACAAAACGTACTATGACCTCTGGAAACTGCCCTTCTTTAAAAACCTGAGCAAATGATTGGTATGTTAGTCCAAAAATGAATAAAATAAGAATTATTTTTTTCATGATATTTAATTTAAATGAATACTTCATTAAGTACATCAAAATTATTATTCATATCACGAATTAACAATGACCAGTATCAATATAACAACTGATTTTAATCAAGAACAGGAAGCTAACGCTTCCTGTTCTCTTTAAAGTGATTATATCTTTTTCAATTCTTAAAATACCCTACTCCATTATATCACTACTTCGAAGCCTAATTTTAAAAACTTAGAAAAAACATTTTCACTTTTTAAGGTTGAATTCAATTATCCTTCATTCAACCCTCTTAATAATTCATAGCATTTTAATAAATAAACAAATTGATAAAATTTATTATTCAATTTTAATAATTCAAAGTTATTATTGACAAATAATATAAACAATGATTACCATCAATAAAAACATTGATTGTGATCATTTTAAAAAGTTATATTTAAAATAATACTAAACTATATGCTTGATTTAATAAAAGCACCCCAACAATGAAAAGTAAGATCAGTAAAAATTGAAACCATTTAAAATCAATTTGTAACATCCATTTGGTCGCGAAATTAGGAAATGCAAAACGGGTTACTCCTTTGATAAAAGAAATCCAACCGAACAATGTTATAATAATTCTCCAGTCCATAACCCATAAATTATGTGCAATAATATTTAACAAACCCAATGTTATTGCCAAAAATGATGTCGTAATCATAAACTTTTCATCGTTTGCAAATTCAAATAATTGCTTAATCCGTTTAGGATAAACAATTAATAATATAAAAAATGTTATAAAATACCAGCCCCAAAACTTGGCTAAAAAAATAGAAATATCCATAATTCTAATTATTTGGTTTTATGCAATACCAATAAAGGTATCTTGGTGTGAAAACTCAATTCTTCTACTTTAGGTTTAAAAAATAGTCGTTGTAAAAAATTATATTGTTTAGCAATAATGGCAATCATATCAATATCACCTCTACTTTGAGTAAAACAATTTATAGCTGTTTCAAAATTTGTATTGGTTAATGTATGAAAACTGTAGGAAAGGTTTTCAAAAAAATGATTTAAAGCTTTTTTATTTAATCTTTGTTCTTCATCTAA
>JAUWLK010000022.1 GCA_030613745.1 Flavobacteriaceae bacterium
GTATCAACTATAACTCCGTCTAAATCGAATATGAATGCTTTT
The DNA here is from genome assembly GCA_030613745.1 of Flavobacteriaceae bacterium. Classification (GTDB taxonomy): domain Bacteria; phylum Bacteroidota; class Bacteroidia; order Flavobacteriales; family Flavobacteriaceae; genus Lutimonas. The sequence continues at coordinate 43 of JAUWLK010000022.1, forward strand.
TTATTCATTTGTATCTTTTACTCTTAAAGTTAAAACTCCTGCTAAAATCATTGCAAAACCTCCTATAATTAATGCATAAACAGGTTGCCCGTTAAAAAGAGTTCTAATGATAAAGCCAAGTATTGTAGCGGCGACTAATTGTGGGATTACAATAAAGAAGTTAAATACTCCCATAAAATATCCCATTTTTTTTGCAGGCAATGCTCCTGATAGCATAGCGTATGGCATAGATAAAATACTAGCCCAAGCAATTCCAACTCCTATCATAGACAGTAGTAGTATATTCGGACTTGTGATAAAATAAATAGAAATTAATCCTAAACCACCTAAAACTAAGGCGATAAGATGTGTTACTTTTCTACTTGTTTTTCTGGCTATAACCGGTAATAAAAAGGCAACAAGAGCGGCGACTCCATTATATACTGTAAATAATACGCCAACCCAATCGGCTCCTATATTGTAAAGCTCAGATGTAGTATCAGATGTATTGTAAATATGTCCTGTTACCGCTTGTGTTGTATAAATCCACATAGAAAACAAGGCAAACCAGGAGAAAAATTGTACCCAAACTAGCTGTTTCATTGTTTTGGGCATATTGAGTAAATCGGATGTAATAGTCACAAAACTACTTTGCACTCCTTTTTTTCTCAAAATGGCAGCAATTACAAATAATAAACCTGTAGCGATGATACCATAAGCTAAAATATAAAGTGCTTTATCTAATTCTTTTTGCATTAAGAAAAAAGTAAATAGTGCACCTAACAGTATCATGATAATTCCAATATTTAGTTGTTTTTTATCATTAACTTTTTCTGAAACATATGCATCTACAGGTTCATCATCGTGAAATGCATCCATTTCTTCTGGAGAGTACTCCTTTGATTTGAAAACTGTCCAAAGTACTGCTAGTAAGAATACTATACCACCAACATAAAAAGACCATTTTACAGAATCAGGAATAACTCCTTCTGCAGCTGTATTACTGATGTTAAACCAATTGGTGAGTACATAGGGTAATATTGATCCTACAACAGCACCGATTCCAATAAAAAAACTTTGCATAGCAAATCCATCTGTACGTTGTTTATCGTCTAAATTATCTGCTACGAATGCTCTAAAAGGTTCCATAGAAATATTAATCGATGCATCTAAAATCCAAAGCATAATAGCAGCAACCCAAAGTACAGGCGAATTTGGCATATAAAATAAAGCTGCTGTAGCTAAAATTGCCCCGACCAAAAAGTAAGGTCTTCTTCTTCCCAATCGAGTCCATGTTTTATCACTAAAGAAGCCAACGATTGGTTGAACAATCAAACCTGTTAATGGTGCTGCAATCCATAGAATTGGTATTTCATCAATACTGGCTCCTAATGTTTCAAAAATTCGTGAAACATTTGCATTTTGTAAGGCAAATCCAAATTGAATGCCCAAAAATCCAAAACTCATGTTCCATATTTCCCAGAAACTAAGATGTCTTTTTTTCATGTGTTTATATTTATTGATTTTTAATGGTCATCCCGATAATTATCGGGACTGTTTGCTATTAATAATTTCCTTAAATGTGATAATTTTTAACATGCTCATTTCATTTGATAAAAGATTTTTTATATACTGAATAGAACAAGTATATAAAATAGATCAAGTATATAATTAAAAATGAAATAAATAAAATATAAATTTATTTAAATTATATCTCTTTAATAAAAAATATGATTAATAGACAAGATATTATAACTTGTCTATGTTTTGTGTGAAGTATAAAAAATCAGCAAGTGTGAAATAATTACTAATTATTCAGCAAATATATAAATTTTATTTAATACTGTTATATTTTAACTTTTTAGTTGATTCTCTTAAGATTAAATCTGTCTCAACAATTTTAGTTCTAAATTGATAATCAGTTTCTTGACTATCAATTTCGTTTAATAAAAGTTCTATTGCTTTTTGCCCCATAGTGTTACCATGTTGTGCTACAGTTGATAAAGATGGTGAAGAAAATTGAGAGATTAATCCATCGGTAAATCCTAAAATAGAAATATCTTCAGGTATTTTTAATCCTTTTTTAGTTGCAATTTTCATTGCAATAGCAGCATAAATTTCATTCACAGCAAAAATTCCGTCAGGTAGGTTTTTAAGAGAAAATAATTTTTTTATTTGTTCTTCTATTTCAAGTTTTTCGTCAATTTTAACTATCAAATTTTTATTAAGAGGTAAATTACTATTGTTAATAGCATTTTCGTATCCCTCTTTTCGTAAGGTACCAACACTAACATAATCAGGAGTTGTTAAAATAGCAATTCTTTTACAACCAATATTAATTAAATGTTTAGTGGCCAAATAACCTCCATCAACATCATTTGTAAGCACTTTATTACAGTTAATTTCATCAATGACCCTATCAAACATTACCAAAGGAATGCCGTTGTTTATCAGGTCTTTAAAATGTGTATAATCTCCTTTTTCTTCTGTTTCTTTAGCTACAGAAACAATAATACCATCAACAACACCATTGGCTAGCATATCCATATTCAATACTTCTTTTTCGTAGGAATCCATTGACATACAAATCATTACATTATAACCTTTTTCATTGGCTACATGTTCTATTCCACTAATAACTTTTGTAAAAAAATGATGAACAATTTGAGGTATTATTATACCAATAGTTTTGGTTTTTTGGTTGCGTAAATTTAATGCTAAGCTATTTGGTTTATAGTGATAATATTTAGCAAATGCCTTTATTCTTTCTTTTACTTCTTCACTAATTTCATGACTATCTTTTAAAGCTTTTGATACGGTTGAAATAGAAACATCAAATTCTTTGGCAATCATTTTGAGTGTGATTTTTTGTTTCATATTTTAGTAAATTTCGAAAGCTAATTTAATCAATTTTTTAATGTTAATTCTAATTAATTATATTTTATTGTTAATACCATAATTAGACTCCTTCTAAATTAAGATTTACGCAATTTCAGTCATTTATTTTTTTAAAATCCAAAAAATTCAAAAAAATATTATTTAACTCTAACGTTTTCGTAAAAAAAGTTATTAACACGAAAACGTTTTCGTAGCATTTAAGCTGATTTTTATCAGTATTGAGTAATTGTTAATGATATACATTCACGCCGTGAAATATAAAAAATAGCAAGTTTTTATTAAAAATTAATACTTAAAAACAAAAATTAATTTTATGAAACAAATTAGACAATTAATCCTTGGGATTTTATTTTTACTACCTTTATTTATGTCTGCTCAAGAGCTGATAAAAGGTAATGTAAAAGATGCCACAGGAGAAGATCTTCCAGGTGTATCTATATTGGTAAAAGGTACAGCAAATGGAACTGCAACCGATTTTGATGGTAATTTTACACTTCAGGTTGATGATGCAAATGCAATTTTAGTTTTTTCTTTTGTAGGTTTTGAAACCGTAGAGATAACAGCCTCTTCAAGCATGGCTGTTACAATGCAAGAATCTGCTGAAAGTTTAGATGAGGTTATTTTGATTGGTTACGGTCAAACAACTAAAAAAGATGCAACAGGTGCTGTTGAAAGAGTTGGCGCCAAAGAATTTAATGTAGGTGCAATTGCTTCACCTGAGCAATTAATTACAGGTAAAGCTGCAGGTGTAAATGTTATTCCTCCAAGTGGAACACCTGGTGAGGGAGGTACCATTAAAATTAGAGGAGGTAATTCATCATTAAGCGCTAATAATAGCCCGCTTATAGTTGTTGATGGAGTTCCTATTGATCAAAATGGACCAGCATTAAACACTATTAACCCTAGTGATATTGAAAGTTTTAATATTTTAAAAGATGCTTCGGCAACTGCAATTTATGGTTCAAGAGCTACCAATGGTGTTATTTTAATTACTACCAAGTCAGGTAAAATGAATCAAGACTTTAAAGTAAGTTTTGCTAGTAATTTTTCTATTGGTGAAAGAGTAAATGAAGTTAATGTATTGTCAACAGAAGAATTTAGAGCGGCTATACAAGCTACGGGAACTCCAGAAGGAATAGCACTTTTAGGAGATGCAGATACAGATTGGCAAGATGTAATTTTTCAAACTGCATTTGGTACCGATAATAATTTAACATTTTCTGAAGGTTTTGATAATTCTTCATATCGTATATCTATTGGTTACTTATATCAAGAAGGAGTTTTAAAAACTTCTTTATATGATCGAAAAAGTGCATCAATAAATTTTCGACAAAACTTATTTGATAATAGTTTAAAAATGGATTTTAATATAAGAGGTTCATTTGCAGGTGATGATTTTGCCGATGATGGAGCTTTAGACACAGCAGTTAGATTTGATCCAACACAACCTGTTTATAGTGGTAATTCAAATTATGGAGGCTATTGGGAATGGTTGGATGCCGATGGTAGCCCAGCAGGTTTGGCTCCTAGAAATCCATTAGGGTTATTGGAACAGAAAACCAATCACGCAGCTACGGATAGATTTATGGGTAATGCAAAATTTGATTATAAATTCGGCTTTTTAGAAGGCTTAAATATTGTAGCTAATTTTGGTTTTGATTACGCTGAAGTTTCAGGTAGAAAATTTACTCCTGTAAGTTCTGCAAGTGGGTTTGACTCTCAGGGAACTAACGAAACTTATTCAAGTGTAAGAAGAAGTACGCTAGCAGATATTTATTTAAACTATGTAAAAACTTTTAATGATGTACATAAAATAGATGTTATGCTAGGTCATTCTTTTCAGGATTTTTATAGAGAAGATGATTCTTATAGTATTACAGGACTTGGTGCAATTAATGAAACTGAGTTTGCAACAACTAATGCATTGCTGTCTTATTTTGGTCGTGTAAACTATACTTATGATAGTAGATATTTAGTGACTTTTACTTATAGACGGGATGGATCTTCAAGATTTGCTCCCGAAAACCGTTGGGGTAATTTCTTATCTGGTGCTTTAGCATGGAATATTTCCGAAGAAGCATTTTTAAAAGATTCTGATGTTGTTTCTACTTTAAAATTACGATTAGGTTATGGAGAAACAGGACAACAAGAAATAGGTAGTGACTTTGGTTATTTACCAATTTATACAACAGGGCAAAATAATGTACGTTACCAATTTGGAGATAGATTTGTAAATACTTTGAGACCTGAAGGTTATGATGCAAATATTAAATGGGAAGAATCAGCTACCTATAATATTGGTTTAGATTATGGATTTATTAATGATAGAATTACGGGTTCTATAGAGTATTTTACAAGAGACACTAAAGATGTTTTAAGTACAGTTTCACCACCTGCTGGATCAAATTTAACAAATAGTTTATTTACAAATATTGGTAGTTTATCTAGTTTTGGTGTTGAATTTTCTATCAATGCAGATATTGTTCAGAAAGAAGATTTTACGTGGAATGTTGGATTTAATGCTACTTATTTAGAGAATGAGATTACAAAACTAAATACAATTGATGATCCTAGCTCACCAGGTCTCGCTACAGGAGGTATTAGTGGAGGTGTTGGTAATACAATTCAAACACAAAAAGTAGGAGAAGCACAAAATTCATTTCTAGTTTTTAAACAAGTTTATGATGCTAATGGTGACCCTATAGATGGAGTTTATGTGGATAGAGATCAAGATGGTAAATTTACAGATGCAGATAAATATGTATATCACAGTCCGAATCCAGATTATTTACTTGGTTTCTCATCTTATATGAATTGGAGAAATTTTGATTTCAACTTTACGATGCGTGCAAGTATAGGTAACTATGCATATAATAATATTGCGGCGAAAGCATCTATAACAAATTTAAGTGATTTAGGTACAAATAGAAATGTACACAATTCAATTTTAGATACGGGTTTTCAAGAAATTCAATTATGGTCTGATTATTTTATTCAAGATGCATCTTTCCTAAAAATGGATAATATTGTATTTGGATATAATTTTGATAATTTAAAAGATGGTGATGTTACATTAAGAATATACTCCTCTGTACAAAACGTATTTACAATTACCGATTATGATGGATTAGATCCTGAAATTAACGGAGGTATTGATAATAATTTTTATCCAAGGGCAAGAACTTTCTTGCTAGGATTTAATGTTAACTTTTAAAATATAAAGACAATGAAAATATTAAAATTAAATAATAAAATTTATATAGGACTAGTTAGCTTAGTGTTTGTATTATTTTTTGTTTCATGTGAAAGCGAATTAGACAAAGATCCTATTACTGAAAAGACCGAATCACAAGCATTCGAGTCTCCAGATTCTTATGAGCAGTTTTTAGCCAAAATTTATGGCGGTTGGGCTGTTAATGGACAAGAATTAAATGGTAATGATGATATTCAAGGTATTGACGGTAATTTTTCAAATTATGTTCGTTTGCTTTTTACTTTGCAACAATTAAGTACTGAAGAAACAATTATTGCTTGGAATGATGGTACTATACATGATATTCATAACCATGTTTGGACACCATCTAATGAATTTATTGCCGCTATGTATTACAGGGTTTATTTTCAAGTAGGAATGGTAAATCAATTCTTAAGAGAAACTACCGATGACAAATTGAACGGAAGAGGTGTAGATGCAGATTTAAAAGCTGAAATACAATTATTTAGAGCAGAAGCTCGTTTTATGAGAGCTATGAGTTATTGGCATGGAATTGATTTCTTTGGAGATATACCTTTTGTAACAGAAGATGATATCGTAGGAAATTTCTTCCCGGAACAAAAACCAAGAACAGAGATGTTTAACTTTATCGAATCTGAATTGATAGCTATTGAAAACACATTAGTTGCTTCTGGTCAAAATGTGGCGGGGAGAGCTGATCAAGCAGCTGTTTGGATGTTGTTGGCAAAATTATATTTGAATGCTGAAGTTTATACTGGTACTGCAAGATATAATGACGCCATGAACTATACTATGAAAGTAATAGGTCAAAGCGGTCGCACTATTCATAAGGATGGAGATTCTGATAAGCTGTTTTCAAGTTATTCTCAATTGTTTTTAGCAGATAATGGTAGTAATGGTGCAGAAAATGAAACAATCTTTTCTATTCAATTTGATGGTGTAAATATAACTGGATATGGAGGGACTACTTATTTAACACATGCAGCTATTGGAGGCGATATGAATGCTTCAGATTTTGGTGTGAGTAATGGATGGGGTGGTCTACGTACTACCAAAGGTTTTGTTGAGAAATTTGATGATATTACTGGTAATACAGATTCAAGAGCTATGTTTTTTACAGATGGACAATCTTTAGAAATTGAGAATCCATTTACTTTTACTGATGGATATGCAGTTGCTAAATATCGTAATATAGATACAAATGGAGATCAAGGCTCCGATGGTTCTGGAGAATTCACAGATATTGATTTTCCTGTTTTTCGTTTGGCAGATGCTTATTTAATGTATGCTGAATTGAATCTGCGTGGTGGTGGTGGTGATGCTGCAACTGCGGTAGATTATATCAATATGCTAAGAGAAAGAGCTTATGGAGATACTAGTGGTAATATTTCTTCAGGAGATTTAGATCTAGATTTTATTTTGGCTGAAAGGTCAAGAGAATTATTTTGGGAAAGCCATAGAAGAACTGACTTGATTCGTTTTGGTCAATTCTCTGATCAAGGTGTTTGGCCTTGGAAAGGTGGTGTAATGGCGGGTACAACAACAGAAAGTTATAGAGATCTTTATCCTATTCCGTCTGCAGATATTATTGCTAATCCAACGTTAACCCAAAATGATGGTTATTAATTTTAAAACAATAAGAATTATGAAAATATATAAATTATTACTCTTATTAGTATTTATTATCACTGCATCGTCATGTGATGATAATGAAGAGCTATATACACTTAATCTGCAAGGAAGTGGTGAGATAACGGCTCCAGAATCTGGATTTAAGCAAGTTCTTAATCCAGAAGAAGAACAAACAAATACTGCGTTCACACTTATTTGGAATCCAGCAGATTATGATATCCCAGTTGAAATCACCTATGATGTTGAGTTTGCAAAATCGGGTACTGATTTTGCAGAACCTATTCTAGCTGGTTCGACTTCAAATACAAATATGACTTGGACAGTAGGCGATTTTAATAGTAAAGTAGTTGGTGCAGGTTTATCGCCTTTTACTGAAGGAAATATGGATATTAGAATTGTTTCTACTGTAGGGGAAGGAAGTAATCCTCAAATATCAGAACCAATTACCGTACTCATTACGCCATTTACAACCGATTTACCAACAATTGCTGTTCCTGGAAATCATCAAGGATGGGATCCACCAACTGCACCATTGTTAGCCGCGTCTGCTTTTGGGGCAACAGATTATGAAGGCTATGTTTGGTTAGATGGAGAATATAAGTTTATAGGTCGTAACCAAAACGGCGAATTCGTATGGAATGAAAGTGTTGATTGGGGTGATGATGGAAGTTTTACAGGTAAACTTATTGAAGAAAATGAAGTAAATTGTAATGCAGATGCTGCTGGTTATTACTTTGTAAATGCTGATACTGGGGAACTTACTTACTCAACAAAAGCTGTAAGTTGGGGAATTATTGGTGCTGCAACTCCTACAGGTTGGGATAGCGATACAAATTTAGTATATGATGCTGCAACAAGAACTCTATCAGTTGATATTGATTTAGTAGCTGGACCATTTAAGTTTAGAGGAAATGATGAATGGGGAGCTTTTGATCTTGGAACAGTTGATGATGATGGCTTTTTACAAGGTGGAGGAGACTTAACATTTGATGGGGCTGCTGGAAAATATCGTGTGGTATTAAACTTAAATAACCCTAGAGAATATACTTATTCATTAGTTAAAATTTAAAATTATGAAATATATATATAAAATATTTGTTCTTTTTATCGTCGTAATTGGTTTTGGCTCTTGCGATGACAATGAGTATTTTGAATTACTACCAAAAGAAGAAACTTTTAAAATTGTTACTCCTAGCAATGGCTCTGTTGTAGTTTTACATAACCCTAATTTATCAAATACTGCCTTGTTTTTATCTTGGAGTGTTCCTAGTGGTAGTGAAGGATCAACATACATTATTGAAATTGCTGAAGCAGGTACTGAATTTGAAACACCTTTTCTTTTAGGGACTTCAGAGGGAACCAACTTTAGTATGACAGTTGATGAATTGAATACGTTTTTGTTAGATACAATGGGTCTCAATGCCGATGAAGCAAATAAACTGGAAATCAAAGTTTCTAGCAGTACTGATGTAACAGAAGCAATTACTGTATTGTTTACGCCATATACTGTTGAATTTGAAGAGTTATTCCTAGTAGGTTCTATTACTGACCCTCAATGGTCACCAGAAGACGCTCTTCCTATGACAAGACTTGATTTTAATTTATTTGAAATTACAGTCGACCTTATTGATGGAGATGAATTTAAATTTTTACCAACCAATACAGGTTGGGATGGTGATTTAGGCGAAGACCCTGATAATGCTGGACATCTTATTGAGGATGGAGAACAAAATCTTAGCGGTTATCCAGCGGGTAAATATAAGATTAATGTTGATTTAAATACATTTACTTTTGTTATTGAGGAATTACTTGCTCCTGAAGAATTATTCTTGGTAGGTTCATTAACAGGTTGGGATCCAGCAACTTCTTGGCCATTTTTTAATAGTGCAGAAAATGTATTTACTATAGTTGCTGATTTGCCAGATGGGGCTGAATTCAAATTCCTTCCACAGAATACTGGATGGGATGGTGATTGGGGTGAAGACCCTAACAATTCAGGAAGTATCATTCAAGATGGAGAACAAAATGTTAGTGGATATCCAGCAGGTAAATATTTAATTACCGTAGATTTCAATACATTAACGTATAAACTTTCGTCTATAGATAACTTGTTCTTAGTAGGTTCATTAACAGGTTGGGATCCTGCTACCTCACTTCCTATGGGAGAGGCTAGTCTTGGAGTATTTTCAACAGTTATAGATTTACCAGATGGTGCTGAATTTAAATTTCTTCCTCAAAATACTGGTTGGGATGGAGATTGGGGTGAAGATCCTAGTAATTCAGGAAGAATTATTCAAGACGGTGAACAAAATTTAAGCGGATTTGCTGCTGGTAAATATGTTATTGCTGTTAATTTTAATACATTGAGCTATACAGTATCAAGTGTATCAGAGGTCCCTGCTAATCTTTATTTAGTGGGTGCATTTAATGGATGGAGTAATGATGTAGGTAATCCTCAATTTACAGAAATTTCATCAGGTATTTTTGAAATTACTCAAGCGCTTTCAGCAGGAGATGAGTTTAAATTTGTTCCAGTTGCCGGTGATTGGGGTAATGACTGGGGAGAAAGTAAAGTTTCTGCCAAAGTTTTAGAACAAAATGATGAGCAGAATTTAAGTGTATCCGATGCAGGAACCTATAAAATTACTGTTGATTTTAATAATGGAACTATTTCATTATTAGATTAATAGTTTTTAATTTATTAAAAAGGCTGTTGTGCACAACAGCCTTTTTAAATTAAATAAACATCTTGAATTTTGTTTTAATTACTTATCGTAGGTTTTTAAAGAAGTTATAAAGGTGTATTAACATAAAAGATTAAACTTTTATATATTGATTTAAAAATAAATCAGTATGTTGAATTCATGTTTTTAAACTAAAATCATTTTAATATGCAAAAAAAACTACTCTATTTCATATTATTCTTACCTTTCATTATAAATTCTCAGGTAACTATTTCACCTACGCCTTTTGAGGTAAATCAATCTATAACAATTACTGTTGATGCAAATAGTAATGCAACAGATTGTAATGGTTTTAATAACCCAACCAAAGTGTATATGCATTCTGGAATAGGTGATGATTCTAATGCTTGGGGATTTAATGTTGTAGGTAATTGGGGACAAGATGACGGTGTAGGAGAAATGACAAATAATGGTGATGGTACATGGAGTATTACTATTGTACCGGAAATCTATTACAGTTTAAATACTACTCAAGCTTCTACTGCTACCAAAATGGGAATGGTATTTAGAAATACTGATGGTTCACAAGAGTTTAAAGACAGTGGGTGTTCTGATTTCTTTTTTGATATTGGAGCTTTTCAGTTGTCATTAACATCTCCAACACAAGATGTTACAATAATGAACTCAGGACAATCTTTGTCAATAACAGCAACAACTACTTTAACTGCAGATTTTGTTTTAAAAGCCAATGGGTCAACAATAAATACTTCAAATAATATAACATCGTATAGTTTTAATCATACCAATCTTACAGAGAATACAAGTTATATTTTAGAGGCTTCTAATGGTGGAGAAACAACTTTAGAGTCATTTGAAGTTATTGTAAATCCTACAGTAACAGAACAGCCTGTACCAAATGGAATGAAAGATGGTATAAATTTAGATTCGAATGATAACACAAAAGTTACGTTAGTTTTATATGCACCTAATAAACAGTTTGTTCATTTAATAGGCGATTTTAATAACTGGCAAATTGATAATAATTATTTGCTAAAAAAAGATAGTGCTAAAGATCGTTTTTGGATAGAACTTACTGGTTTAACTCCACAAAACAACCATATGTATCAATATTTAATTGATGGCGTTTTATCTATTGCCGATCCTTATTCAACAACTATTTTAGATGAATATAATGATGGTTTTATAAGTAATACAACATACCCAAATTTACCTGCATATCCAACTGGGAAAACAAATCATATGGTAACCTTATTAAGAACAGGAGATGTTCCTTATAATTGGCAAACAACTAACTTTCAAGGTCCGGCCAAAACAGATTTAGTTATTTATGAATTACTAATTAGAGATTTTGACGAGCTACATAGTTTTGATGCTGTTAAAGCCCGATTAGATTATTTACAAGATTTAGGTGTAAATGCAATTGAATTTATGCCTGTAAATGAGTTTGATGGAAATGAATCTTGGGGCTACAATCCTGCTTTTCATATGGCATTAGATAAATATTATGGTACAACAACTGCTTTTAAACAATTTGTTGATGAATGCCATAGCAGAGGAATTGCAGTTATTATAGATGTAGTTTATAACCATGCTACAGGACAAAATCCTTTTTATAGAATGTGGAATACAGATAATGGGGGATATGGCGGACAAGCGAGTAGTGATAGTCCGTTCTTTAATCCAACAGCGACACATGCCTATAGCGTATTTAATGATTTTAACCACAGCAAACAAGCTACGCAAGACTATGTAAAAAGAACCACCCAGTATTGGATCGAAGAGTACAAAATTGATGGTTTTAGATGGGATCTGACCAAAGGATTTACACAAAACTGTACAAGTACTGATGAAGGATGTACCGGGGCATATCAAGCCGACAGAGTTGCTGTTTTAAAAGAATATGCTGATTATCAATGGGAAATAAACCCTGATTTTTTTGTAATTTTTGAACATTTAGGTGGTAATACCGAAGAAACCGAATGGGTAAATTATCGATTGGGCGAAGATAAAGGTATTATGGTTTGGGGAAATCATAATTCTAAATATAACGAAGCAACCATGGGCTATCACGAAAATAAAAAGTCTGATTTTTCATGGATTTCTTATAAGAACAGAGGCTGGACCGTACCTGCAAATGTGAGTTATATGGAGAGTCATGATGAAGAAAGATTGATGTTTAAAAATTTACAATTTGGCAATTCAAATGGAAGTTATTCCGTGAAAACGTTAGCAACTGCTTTAGATAGAATGGAGTTAGCAGGTGTATTCTATTTTACAGTTCCAGGGCCAAAAATGATATGGCAATTTGGCGAATTAGGATATGATTTTTCTATTGATGAAAACGGAAGAGTAGGTAATAAACCAATTAGATGGGATTATTTTGCAGAATCAGATAGAAAAGATCTTTATGATACTTGGGCTAAATTGATAAAACTTAAAAAACAAGAAAATATTTTTAGGACTAATAATTTCACTTTAGATGTTGCAAATACCAATGGTTTGAAAAAAATTCAATTGACTGATAATGCTGCAAATCCTGATCTCAAATATGTAACCATTATAGGAAACTTTGGTGTTACAACCCAAAGTATAAATCCTACTTTTCAAGAGGCAGGAACATGGTATGATTTATTAAACGATAACACTTCTATAAATGTAACTAATGTTAATACAAACATAAGCTTACAACCTGGAGAATTTAAAGTTTATGGAAATAGTCAAGTTATACTTGCAGTAGAAAACATTGATATTGATGCATTTACAATTTATCCAAATCCTGCAAAAGGTAATTTTAAAATAAATAAATTAGCTAATAAGGTTGATATTTATGATATGCTTGGAAGAAAAGTAAAAAGCTTTACAGGTAATTTTAGTATTGATAAAGTTTATGATATTTCTAATTTAAACTCATCAATTTATATTGTTAAAATAAGTTCTGATCTTGGAACCAGTACACAAAGATTAATTCTAGAGTAATTAATTTTAGGAGTAAAAGTGAATACCTAAAATAGGTATTCACTTATTTTGATTTTCCCCTAATAAATTCTTATCCGAGTTTCTTTATCAAGCTAACTTTCCTAATTATTATTTGTAATCTATTTTTTTTAAACCTTAATTTTGTTAGCCTGTGACTCATATATATGAGTACTTACCCATTTTCTCAAAGGAGTTTACAATAAAATTTATTACGATATATCTTGTTAATGAAGTAATAATTTGTTATATTAGTGTTGCCTTATTTTTAAGGTAAAATAAAGCAAAAGTGCATATCAATTAGTAACAAAAACTTTCTCGTACTGAAATGCATATCGCGAACAGGAGTGGTCTTTTTTCAGTATTTCTTATATTTTTTTAGTTACTTAAAAGTTGTTTATGCCTGTTAAAGTTAACCCTTGCTTATTGTCGGATACCGAAAAAAATACCTGCATGAATTGTGGTATGAGAAATCGTTCTTTTTTAAACGAATTAAGCTATGATTAACTGGAGGTATTAATCAGGAACAGATCAAATCATGATTAATATAGAAAAATATGGGATATTTCTTAGTCCTACTGAAAGGGAGTTTGAAAATAATGGTGTATTTAATCCAGGAATTTATCAGGATGGCAATAATGTACACATCTTTTACAGAGCTGTACAAGACGGAAATTTCTCTACCATTGGTTATGCCAAAACCGATGGACCACTTAAAATAGTGATAAGACATAAGCAACCTTTAATTACCCGTGATTTTGATTATGAAAAACATGGTATGGAGGATCCAAGAATTGTAAAAATTGGAGATATATATTATATGACCTACACAGCCTATGATGGCATCAATGCAATGGGTGCTCTAGCTACTTCAAAAGATTTAATACATTTCAAAAAACACGGAATAATCACTCCAAAGATTAATTATAGGGAATATGAAAGATATGTGACATGCTGTAATAATGGTAAACTAAATCCCAAGTATCACCACTATTATAGGCTATTTGAGGAAATTGGATTGGCAGATGAAGAGTTTCGGTTTCTAAGAGATAAAGACATTGTTTTATTTCCAAGAAAAATAAACGGAAAATATGCCATGCTGCACCGTATCTGGCCTGGTATTCAAATCGTATATTTTGATAACTGGAAAGATTTGACAAAGTCATTTTGGGAAGACTATCTTAAAAACCTGACAGATTATATTGTGCTTGATCCTAAAGGGATATTTGAGGTGAATTACATTGGAGCCGGAGTACCACCAATTGAAACTGATGATGGCTGGTTACTGATTTATCATGGTGTACATGAAACTACAAAAGGAAGGATTTACCATGCCAAAGCAGCCTTGCTACACTTAGATAAGCCTGAAATTGAAATATCAAGATTAGATTATCCTTTATTTTCTCCTACCAAAAAATGGGAAAAAAATGGTGTAGTGGATAATGTTATATTTCCAACAGGGCATACTCTCTTTGGAAATGATCTCTACATCTACTACGGTGCAGCAGATACGCATATAGGGGTTGCGAAAATGGACATAAATGAGTTGCTACTCGAATTAAGAAGACAACCATAAAATTAGTAGATATGAAATTTTTAGAAAGAGGAATGAAAATGCTTATAGTAAGCTCTTACCCACCTCGTGAGTGTGGATTAGCGACATTTTCAAATGATATAATAAATGCAGTTGAAGTTGTATTTGGAAAGACACTCCCAATCGAAGTATGTGCTTTGCAAAATGAGGAGTCTCAATTTCAATACAACAGTGAGGTAACACATATTTTATCTACTTCTTTTTTAGAAGATTATCGCAAAGCTGCAGAGGAGATTAATGAGCGAAATGATATTGGACTTGTTTGTATTCAGCACGAGTTTGGACTTTTTGGCGGGGAGTATGGTGATTATCTTCTGGCATTCCTATTGGCACTGAACAAACCTGTTATAACAGTTTTTCATAGCGTAATACCAAACCCCAATAAAAAAAGGAAAAAGATTGTTCGGGCAATCGCTGATCTTTCGGATAGAATAGTAGTACTCACAAAAAAATCTCAAGAGGTTTTGATTAACCAATATGGGTATCGAAAATCTAAAACAATAATAATTCCACACGGCACCCATATTGTGCTTTGGGAGCAAAAGGAAAAATTAAAAATTAAATACGATTACTCCGACAAAATTGTTATGTCCACGTTCGGTTTGATCAGTGAAAATAAAAGTATTGAAACCGTATTGTATGCCTTGCCCGAGATAGTCAATAAACATCCTGAAGTTATCTATTTAGTGCTTGGAAAAACACATCCTGAAATTATCAAAAGAGAAGGTGAGCGGTATCGCAATATGCTTATGAATATTGTACAGGAACTCCATTTAGAAAACAATGTTCTTTTTATCAATAAATACCTTAAATTAAATCAACTACTTGAATATTTAACTTTATCAGATATTTATTTGTTTACGTCAAAAGACCCCAACCAGGCAGTGAGCGGAACCCTGGCTTATGCCATGAGTTGTGGCTGTGCTGTTATTTCTGCTCCTATACCGCATGCAGTAGAAACCATTAATGACGATACTGGAATATTGCTAAAGGGTTTTGGCAAGTCTGGTGAGTTTCAAAAAGCTATTATTCAACTTATTGATGATAAAGAAAAGAGAATTTCAATGGGAAGAAATGCTTTTTCTTTGACACGTGCCACAACATGGGAAAATGTTGCTATTCAATATGGATTACTTTTCGGTGAATTAACAAATAGGGTTGAAGATTTGAGGTTTAATATACCACCAATTAAATTGGATCATATCAAAGAACTTACGACAGGATACGGAATGCTTCAATTTTCAAACTTTAGCCAGCCAGATCCGACATCGGGTTATACACTCGATGACAATGCCAGGGCATTAATAGATATGGTTATGTATCATAAACATTATGAAGATGATATTGCCTTGAAATTGGCAAACATCTATTTAAGTTTTATAGAAAGTATGCAGCGTGATAATGGTTGGTTTGATAATTATAAAAACTATGAGGGTCAATTGACAAATCAAAATTATGAAGTGAACCTTGACGACGCCAATGGAAGGGCATTATGGAGCTTGGGTCATGTAATTGCACATAAACAAATACTACCTGTAGATTTAGTGTTGAGAGCGGAAAAATGTTGGGATAAAGCATTAGAAAGAATTCATGATATTAATTCTCCAAGAGCGATAGCATATGCCATAAAGGGGCTCTATCTTTACTATTCCTTTTATCAAAATAAAAAAATTAAGCAGCTTATCGAACAATTCGCAAATATGCTATTACATCATTATAAAATCAGTTCAAAAGAAGATTGGTACTGGTACGAAGACTATATGACTTATGCCAATAATGTATTGCCTGAGGCTATGATGTATAGCTTTTTGACAACAAAGGATAAGAGATTTAAGAAAATTGCCGAAATATCTTTTGATTTTCTTTTAGCTCATTATTTTATGAAAGGTCAACTGACAGTAATTTCAAATAGAGAATGGTTTAAAAAGGAAAACAAAAGGATTTTTTACGGCGAACAGCCCATGGAAGTATCTACTACCATTATTGCATTAGACTTATTTTATAATGTAACCGGTAAGAAAAAATATAGAGATCAACTTGAATTGGCTTTTAGTTGGTTCTTAGGAAATAATCACCTTAAGCAAATCATGTATAATACAAAAAATGGTGCGTCTTATGATGGTTTAGAAGATAAACAGATTAATATTAACCAAGGTGCGGAATCCACGTTATGTTTTTTTAAAACACAAATAATAATGAAGCGATATAAAAAAAAAGCAACATTTAATAAACCTAATAAAATACTGCTAAGAAGGCAGTTAAATATTAATTTTCCAAAAATACTGGAGACCTAAAGTGTGCTTTTTTTAAACCCAGATTACCAGCTTCGAAGTACCTGCATCTCCAATCAGGCAGGTTAAACTTGGGATTCCGCTGAGAAAGCAGGATTAGTTCAACTATTTATTTTGAACCTGCCTCGCCGGCAGACGGG
>JAUWLK010000028.1 GCA_030613745.1 Flavobacteriaceae bacterium
AAGATGTCTTTATAACTGTGAAATTAGCTGGGATTAGATTTACCGTTTTGGGTGAAGTTGGAAGTACAGGTTCAAAGGTGTTATATTTAAATCAGGTAAATATAGTTGAAGCACTTGCTGAAGCTGGAGATATTACACTTACAGGGAACAGAAAAAAAGTAACTGTTTTTAGAAAGAATATTGATGGAACAAAGAGATTTGAATTAAATATGCTTGATGTTGCAAGTTTTGATTCAGATAATTTTTTTGTACAATCTAATGATATTATTTATGTAGAACCTTTGAAGCAAAAATCATGGGGTACCGGTACTACAGGTATGCAATCGGTAACTACAATAATTACTGTATTATCTTTAATTACAACAACTATTTTATTAATAAATACTCTATAATTTATTTTGATGAAGCCATTACAAAATCAAAAATTTGATATTGCCGAATTGAATAACTTTGATATAAAAGAGTATTTTTTCAAAATTGTTGATCATTGGAAACTCTTTGTGGTTGTCATATTATTTGGATTAATTATTGCAAATATTCTTAATAGACGAACGCAAAGAATATATGAACTAAAAAGTTTGATCACTGTTAAAGATGAACAAAATCCATTATTTGCTAGCAGTACAAATATTGCTTTTAACTGGGGAGGACCTAGTGATCAGGTTGAAACGATTATTACCATTTTAAAATCAAGAACTCATAATGAAAAAGTTGTAAGTAATTTAAAATATTATATTGATTATTTGAAGGAAGGAAGATATCGTAAAGAAGATATTTATGGAAGAAATCCTTTTACAGTTGATTTAGACACTTCTTTTTATCAATTGCGAGGTACACTAATTCAGTTAGATTTTATTGAAAATGATAAATTTATAATTTCTATTGAATTTGAAGAAGATAAGTACAATTTAATTAATTATTCATTAGATAAAAGTAAGCCATTTATTCCGGAGTCTGAATTATATAAACAAACATTTTCTATTGGATCAATTGTTGAAACACAATTTTTAAATTTTACAATTAATAAGAATGATTTAGGGAGTGATCTTAAAGGACAAACCTATTTTATAAGATTTAATAATTTTAATAGTATTGTAGGAAGATTTCGTAAAATCGAGGTAGAAACAAAGAAAAAAGGAACATCACTTATTGAGTTAAGTTTAAAAGGATCAAATAAAAAAAGAATACAAGATTATATAAATGCTACAGTTGAAGTACTTGACAGAGATCAAAGAAAACAAAAAATTCAATATGCCATTAAAACTAAAGAGTATATTGATACTTTATTTATAGTTGAATCCCAAAATCTTAAAAATATTGAATCTGATTTAGGGTCTTATAAACAACGAAATGATATATACGACCTTTCAGCAGAAGGTTCGATACTTTTAGGAGAAGCAACTTCACTTGATGCAGAATCTTTACAAATGAAAAACAGGTTGGATTATTATAATAATCTAGAATCTTATATCAGATCTAGGGACATTTATAATGAAAGTATTCCTGCTCCAGCTTTGGTTAATATTGAAGATCCAAACATTACAAAAAGTGTAGGAACTTTAATTTCACTCTCTAAAGCAAAAGAGACTCTTGAATTAACTGTAAAAACATCATATCCGCCATTAAAAAAGATAATTGAAGAGATAAAGTTAGAAAGACAGGTTTTATTAGAGCATATCTCATCGATAAAAATTACAACTAAAAACAGTTTAAATAGTGTAAATAAGCAAATTGCAAGGAATAATTCAAAACTAAGAACCTTATCCCCAAAAGAACAAAAATTATTGAACTTTCAACGTAAATATAATATTACTGAGGCAAATTATAATTATTTAAAACAAAAAAGTTATGAGGCTGGTACTGCTATTGCAGCAAATGTTTCTGATATTAAGGTTTTGGATAAAGCAAAAGACATTGGACAAGCTCCTATATATCCTAAAGGCTCATTTAATTATTTGGTTGCATTGATGTTGGGAACGGTTTTACCATTGTTATTTATTGTAATTAAAGAAATTTTAGACAATAAAATTAGTTCAGTTGAAGAAATTGAAAAAATGTATAAAATTCCGGTTTTGGGAGTCTTAGGAAGAAATAAAACTGAAAATCGTTTGGCAGTTTTTCAAAACCCAAATTCTACTATTGCGGAGTCGTTTAGAGCTTTGCGTTCTAACATTCAATTCATGTTTAAACGTGATAGTAAATCAAAAACAATTGTCATAACCTCTTCAGTTAGTAAAGAAGGTAAAACCATGACAGCTATTAATATGGCTACTGTTTTTGCTTTAAGTGGTAAAAAAACAGTTTTAGTTGGATTTGATTTACGTAAACCAAAAATGCATGAAGATTTTGGTTTTGACAATAAAATAGGAATAGTTAATTATTTAATTGGTGAAAAATCATTAGAAGAGGTGACGAGAAAATCTGAAATTGAATATTTAGATGTAATTACTTCTGGTACTGTGCCTCCAAATCCATCTGAAATTATTTTAAATGATGCTACGAATGAATTGTTTAAAATATTAAAAGAAAAATATGAATATATAATAGTTGATTCTCCACCAGTTGGATTGGTTGCAGATGCCTTAGAATTATTTAATTTCAGTGATGCTATTATTTATTTGATCCGTCATAATTATTCTGAAAAAGGAATGCCAAAAATGATTGATGATAAATATATTCTTGGCGAAGTAAAGAATATTTCATATGTACTAAATGATTTTAAAGTTAAGAATTCTTATGGAAGAGGCTACGGCTACGGTTATGGCTATGGTTATGGAAAATATGGTAGCGGATATCATTCTAATGAAAAACAATCTTTTTTAAGTAAATTGAAAAAGAAATTTACATAAAACAAATCAAATTTTGATTTTTGAATATGCAAAAAGGTTTAAATGCAAGACAACAATTTGTCAAAAGAGTATTTGACCTCTTTTTTTCGATTATTGGACTTATATTTCTGTTTATTCCAATTTGTCTTTTAATTTTAATATCTTCAATTTCAACAAAAAAAATCGGAGTATTTTCTCAAAAACGCATCGGTAAGCATGCTAAATTATTTACTATGTACAAGATTCGTACTATGGTAGGTAATGATGATGAATCATCTATAACTTTATTTGATGATAAACGAGTAACTTCTTTTGGTAAATTTTTGCGTATCTATAAATTAGATGAATTGCCACAACTATATAATGTATTAATAGGTGATATGAGTTTTGTTGGTCCGAGACCTGATGTATCGGGTTATGCTGATAATCTTAAAGGTATTAATAAGATTATTTTAAGTGTAAAACCAGGTATTACAGGACCTGCAACTTTGAAGTTTAAAAATGAAGAACAATTGTTGCTAAATCAAAGTGATCCAAAAAAATATAATGATGAAATTATATGGGTTGAAAAAGTAAAAATAAATAGACAATATATTGAAAAATGGACGTTATTGTATGATATAACGTATATTTTAAAAACAATTTTTAATTAAATTTTACCCCTTAAAAGAAGAAAAATGAAAAATACAAAAATTGCAATTATTGGCTTAGGATATGTAGGTTTACCATTAGCAGTAGAATTTGCAAAGAAATTTCAAGTTGTTGGTTTCGATATTAATAAAGCTCGTGTTGAGGAATTAAAAAATAATAAAGATCATACTTTAGAAACTTCTTCTGAGGAATTAAAAGAAGTAAACGTTTCTTCATTGAATGCACTACAAAATGCAGATAAAGGATTATGGATTACATGTAACCTTGATGAAATTGCAACTGCTAATTTTTATGTGGTAACTGTTCCTACACCAGTAGATAAAAATAACCGCCCGGATTTAACTCCACTTTATAAAGCTAGTGAATCAGTTGGAAAAATATTGAAAAAAGGAGATATTGTAGTTTATGAATCTACTGTTTACCCTGGTGCAACTGAAGATGAATGCATGCCAATTTTAGAAAAATTCTCTGGACTGAAATTCAATAAAGATTTTTATTTAGGTTATTCTCCTGAAAGAATCAATCCAGGAGATAAAGAGCATACAGTAACAAAAATTTTAAAGGTGACTTCCGGTTCTACTCCTGAAATTGCAAAAATAATTGACGAAATTTATAATACTATTATCATTGCGGGAACCCATCTAGCACCTTCAATTAAAGTTGCAGAAGCAGCTAAAGTTATTGAAAATTCTCAAAGAGATGTAAATATTGCTTTTGTAAATGAATTATCAAAAATTTTCAGATTGATGAATATAGATACAAATGATGTTTTAGAAGCTGCTGGGACAAAATGGAATTTTTTACCATTCCGTCCTGGCCTAGTAGGAGGTCATTGTATTGGTGTTGATCCATATTATTTGGCACATAAAGCAATGGAATTAGGTTATAATCCTGAAATTATTTTATCTGGAAGAAGATTAAATGATAGCATGGGGCCTTATGTAGCACAAGAAACAATAAAGTTAATGATCAAAAAAGGAATTAATGTAAATGGTTCAAATATTTTGGTTTTAGGAATTACTTTTAAAGAAGATTGCCCGGATATTAGAAATTCAAGAGTAATTGATATTGTTGAAGAGTTAAAATCTTATTCAGTAAATATAGATGTTTTTGATCCATGGGCTTCAAAAGAAGAAGTAAAAAATGAATACGGTATAGATTTAATTAATAATAAAAAAGATATAAACACAATTTATGATGCAGTTATTTTAGCAGTTTCACATAAAGAGTTTTTAAAAATTGATTTAAATGATTTTGTAAATGGTAAACATGTAACTTTTGATGTAAAATCAGTTTTATCAAAAGAAATTACAGATAGTAGATTGTAAATAAACTAAATTTAGATAAATACAGATGAGGGGTAAATTTGTAAGATATATAAATTATAAAAGGATATTTATTAGATTATGAATGGAAAAGTTTTAGTAACCGGTGCAGCAGGATTTATTGGACATCATCTAGCGAAATTATTAGTTAAAGAAGGATATAATGTTGTTGGTTTAGATAATATTAATGATTATTATGATCCAAATTTAAAGTTAGCTAGATTACATGATATGAATATCAATACTGATGATATTCAGTATAACAAGGCTATTGAAGGAGATATTACATTTTATAAAATAGATTTAGTTGATAATAAAAATATTCTTGAATTATTTAAAAAATATCAATTTGATTATGTTGTCAATCTTGCAGCACAAGCAGGAGTACGTTACTCTTTAGAAAACCCACAATCATATATAGATAGTAATATCACAGGATTTTTAAATATTTTAGAAGCTTGCAGGGCTTATCCTGTAAAGCATTTAGTATTTGCTTCCTCTAGTTCAGTTTATGGTTTAAATCAAAATGTTCCTTTTAAAACGAGTCATCATACAGATCATCCTTTGGCAATGTATGCTGTAAGTAAAAAAGCAAATGAAATGATGGCGCATTCCTATGCACAATTGTTTGATATACCAAGTACCGGACTTCGATTTTTTACAGTTTATGGTCCATGGGGAAGACCGGATATGGCATTGCATATTTTTACAAAAGCTATTGTAGAAGATAATGAGTTTGATGTTTATAATTATGGTAAAATGAGTAGAGATTTTACTTATGTTATAGATATAGTTGAAAGTGTTAAGCGATTAATTCCACTTCCTCCAAAGGCAAATAATCCAAAATATGACCCAATGAATCCAAATCCAGCTGTAAGTTCTGCACCCTATCAATTATTTAATATTGGTAATAATAGTCCCGTAGCTTTAATGGACTACATACATGCTATTGAAAAAGCATTGGGTAAAAAAGGTAAGATAGTTTTTAAAGAAATTCAACCTGGAGATGTGCCTTCTACTTATGCAGATGTACAAAGTTTATTTGATTATATCAATTTTAAACCTTCAACAAGTATTGAAGAAGGTATTAAAGCCTTTGTAGATAAATATTTAGAATTAAATTCGAAGTAAATGAATAATAATCTTAAAATTGCAGTTCGAGCTGCTGTACATGGTGGAGATGAGATCATGAAAATATATCAAAAAGATGATTTTGGTATTGAAATTAAAGAAGATAACTCACCTTTAACCTTAGCTGATAAAAATTGTAATGAAATCATAAATTCTTATTTAGAAAAAACTGAGTTTCCAATAATTAGTGAAGAAAATAAACAACTTGATTATTCAGAAAGAAAAGATTGGGAAACTTGCTGGATTGTAGACCCGCTTGACGGAACAAAAGAGTTTGTAAAAAGAAACGGTGAGTTTACCGTAAATATAGCTTTAGTTAAAAATGGAAAACCTATTTTAGGTGTAATTTATGTTCCTGTTACCAAAGAATTATACTTTGCAGATGTATTACAAAAAAGGACTTTAAAATCTGTATTAAATTTTCATAAAGTTGATATTGAAAATTTGCTTAGTGATTCTTTCGAAATAAAACCTAGTACTTCAACAAAAAAATTAATTAAAGTTGTAGGAAGCCGATCACACATGAATGAGGATACACAAAACTTTGTAAATTCTTTAAAAAATGATTTTGATGAAGTAGAAATTGTTTCAAAAGGTAGTTCTTTAAAATTTTGTTTGGTAGCTGAAGGGAAAGCAAATGTTTATCCAAGATTTGCTCCTACAATGGAGTGGGATACAGCAGCCGGACAAGCAATTTGTGAAGCAGTAGGATTAAATGTAATATCAAAAGAAACAAATAAACCATTAATGTATAATAAAGAAAATTTATTAAATCCTTGGTTTAAAGTAGAATAATATGGAAGTTAAAGCAGAAAGAAGACATATTTTAAAAACATTCACTTGGCGTATTATTGCTACATTAACAACTACATTAATTGCTTGGGTGGTTACTGGTGATCCAATAATAGGATTAAAAGTTGGTAGTATTGAATTTGTTTTGAAGATGGTATTGTACTATTTTCATGAAAAAATATGGTATAAGATTGATATAAAATAATGAGTAAAAATATAATTAAACATAATTATTCTGTTACACGTCAGGATAGAGAAAAAAGTAACAATCAAAATTCTTTTTTGATTTGGTTTACTGGTTTATCTGGTTCAGGAAAATCAACTCTTGCTAATGCATTAGAATTAAAATTGCATGAAGAAGGGATTAGAACGTATGCACTTGACGGTGATAATATCCGTAAAGGAATTAATAATGATTTATCATTTTCACCTGAAGATCGTACTGAAAATATTCGGCGAATAGCCGAAATTTCAAACCTTTTTGTTGATGCAGGTATAGTTGTAATGGCTGCATTTGTTTCGCCATATAAAAAAGATAGGAAAAAGATAGAAAATATTGTTGGAAAAGATAATTTTGTAGAAATTTTTGTAAATACATCTATAGACGAATGTGAAAAGAGAGATGTTAAAGGACTATATGAGAAAGCTAGAAAAGGAGAAATAAAAGATTTTACAGGCATAAATGCTCCTTACGAAGCTCCTGAAAACCCAAATATTGAAGTTATTACAGATAATGAAACAATTGAAAAATCTGTAAACTTTATTTATAATAGAATAAAAGAAAAGTTAAAAAAATGAAAAAATATTTTTTAAATTATTTAGATGAATTAGAATCTGAAGCAGTTTTTGTTTTACGTGAAGTATATGCGCAATTTCAAAATCCGGTTATTTTATTTTCTGGAGGTAAAGATTCTATTGTCTTAGCTCATTTAGCTAAAAAAGCATTTTACCCTTCAAAAATACCATTTCCATTAATGCATATAGATACAGGGCATAATTTTCCGGAAACAATACAGTTTAGAGATGATTTGGTTAAAAATTTGGGAGCTCAATTAATAGTCGGTTCTGTTCAAGAAGCCATTGATAATAATAGAGTGGTTGAAGAAAAAGGTAAAAATGCTACCCGTAATGAGTTGCAAATAACAACCTTATTAGATGCTATCGAAAGTAATAAAATAGATTGTGCTATAGGAGGTGGTAGACGTGATGAAGAAAAGGCTAGAGCTAAAGAAAGGTTTTTCTCTCACCGTGATGATTTTGGACAATGGACACCAAAAAATCAGCGTCCTGAATTATGGAATTTATACAATGGAAAAATGCATCATGGAGAGCATTTTAGAGCATTTCCAATAAGTAACTGGACAGAAATGGATGTGTGGAATTATATTAAAAGAGAGAATATTGAAATTCCTTCTTTATATTATGCACATGAAAGAGAAGTGGTACTCAGAAATGGAAGTTGGATTCCAGTTTCTGAATATTTAATTATGCAAGAAGGAGAAGAAACTAAAATAAAGAAAATTCGTTTTAGAACATTAGGCGACATTACAATTACCGGTGGTATAGAAAGTGATGCAAATACTTTAGAAAAAATTGTTGGAGAAGTTTCAGCTATGAGAGAAACTGAGCGAGGTAATCGAGCTGATGATAAACGAAGTGAAACTTCTATGGAAGATAGAAAAAAACAAGGGTACTTTTAAATAGAATAAAATGCAAATAGACAAAAACCAATTATTACGATTTACAACTGCCGGAAGTGTAGATGATGGGAAAAGTACATTGATAGGTAGATTGCTATATGATTCAAAATCAATTTTTGAAGATCAAATAGCATCTGTTGAGAAAACAAGTAAACGAAAAGGCTTAGAAAAAATTGATCTAGCTTTGTTTACAGATGGTTTAAAAGATGAAAGAGAACAGGGTATTACAATTGATGTTGCTTATCGGTATTTTACAACCCCAAAGCGTAAATTTATAATTGCCGATACACCTGGGCACATTCAATATACAAGAAACATGGTTACTGGTGCCTCAACAGCAAATGTGGCAATTGT
This sequence comes from Flavobacteriaceae bacterium, assembly GCA_030613745.1. Lineage (GTDB taxonomy): Bacteria > Bacteroidota > Bacteroidia > Flavobacteriales > Flavobacteriaceae > Lutimonas. Next base: position 8,782 of record JAUWLK010000028.1, read on the forward strand.
TTTGATTGATGCAAGAAATGGAGTAATTGAACAAACCAAACGCCATTCATTTATTGCATCATTACTTCAAATATCACATATAATTGTTTGTGTTAATAAAATGGATTTAGTAGACTATAGTGAAGAAATTTTTAATGATATTGTTCAGCAATATGAAGAAATATCATCAAAAATGATGATAAAAGATGTAAGATATATTCCAATAAGTGCTCTTGAGGGTGATAATGTTGTGCATCGTTCAGATAAAACACCTTGGTATCAAAATGCACCATTATTACATACTTTGGAAACTATTCATATTACAAGTGATAACAATATGGTAGATGCACGTTTTCCTGTACAGACAGTATTAAGACCACAGGATGAAGAAAATAGAGATTATCGTGGTTATGCAGGAACCATTGCTGGAGGAATTTTTAGAGTAGGTAATGAAGTGAAAGTGTTACCATCAGGTTTCAGTTCAAAAATAAAATCTATAAATGTATACGATAAATATGTTGATCAAGCATTTGAAGGTATGAGTGTTGCAATTAATTTAGAAGATGATATTGATATTAGCAGAGGCGATATGATTGTTAAAGTAAACAATTTACCAGAAATTACCCAAGATTTATCAGCAATGTTATGTTGGTTCAATGATCAACCAGCCATACCAAGAGCTAAATATATTATAAAGCACACTTCAAATGAGCAAAAAGCAATGATTAAAGAAGTAGAGTATGTTGTAAATATAGATACACTTAAAAGAGATGAAGAAAATAAAAATATTACCATGAATGATATTTGCAAAGTTAAAATTAGAACAACCGCACCTATCATGATGGATGAATATTCAAGAAACCGAAAAACAGGAAACTTTATATTGATTGATGATGCTACCAATGAAACTGTAGCTGCTGGGATGTTAATTTAAAGGAAGAGTAATTAAATATTGAAAGGCTGTCAATTTTGACAGTCTTTTTTTGTTAAAATAAAATTAAATATATTTAATACTGAAACACTATATTTGCACTTTTTAAAAATAAAAGAAAAATTTATATGAAAGCCGGAATTGTAGGATTACCAAATGTAGGAAAATCAACTTTATTTAATTGTTTGTCAAATGCTAAGGCACAATCAGCAAACTTTCCTTTTTGTACAATTGAACCTAATATAGGTGTTGTAAATGTACCAGATTCTCGATTAGAAAAATTAGAAAAACTTGTAAACCCTGAACGAGTTTTGCCTGCAACAGTTGATATTGTAGATATAGCAGGTTTGGTAAAAGGAGCTAGTAAAGGTGAAGGCTTAGGAAATAAGTTTTTAGGAAATATTCGTGAAACTGATGCAATTATACACGTTATACGTTGTTTTGATAATGATAATATTGTGCATGTTGATACTACCATTGACCCTGTTAGAGATAAAGAAACTATTGATTTTGAGTTACAATTAAAAGACTTGGAAACTGTTGAAAAGAAATTAGATAAAGTTAAAAAAGCATCTAGAACAGGGGATAAGCTAGCCTTAAAAGAATTAGAGGTACTTACAAAAATTAAAGATAATTTAGAAAGTGCTGTTTCAGTCAGAGCTGTTGATCTTACTGAAAAAGAAAGAGAAGAATTTGTAAGCCCATTACAGTTATTGACAGATAAACCTGTTTTATATGTTTGTAATGTTGATGAGGCGTCAGCAGTTACTGGAAATCACTATGTTGATGAATTAAAAGAAGCTGTTAAAAATGAAAATGCCGAAATGTTGGTTCTTGCTGTTGCTACTGAAGCTGATATTATGGAACTAGAGGAATATGAAGAACGCCAAATGTTTTTAGAAGATATAGGTTTGGATGAACCAGGTGCTTCTAAATTGATAAGGGCAGCATACAAATTATTAAATTTACAAACTTATTTTACTGCCGGAGTAAAAGAAGTAAGAGCGTGGACTATTCATATTGGAGATACTGCACCGCAAGCTGCAGGAGTAATTCATACAGATTTTGAAAAAGGATTTATTCGTGCAGAAGTAATTAAATATAAAGATTTTATTCATTATGGTAGTGAAGCAAAAGTGAAAGAAGCAGGGAAATTGGCTGTTGAAGGCAAAGAATATATAGTGCAAGATGGTGATATGATGAATTTTAGATTTAATGTTTAAAATGTTATTCCCACGAATCCCGATAATTATCGGGAGGGAATCGTATCATTTTTATACATAAAGTAGTAAGATATATGATTTTTAAAATAAAAGGAACAGACCAAAATAGCCAAGCCAGAGCTGCAGAAATAACAACCGATCATGGTATAATACAAACACCAATTTTTATGCCGGTAGGAACTGCTGCTTCTGTAAAAGGAGTGCATCAAACCGAATTAAAAAATGATATTAATGCAGATATAATTCTTGGAAATACATACCATTTGTATCTACGTCCGAAAACAGATATAATAGAAAAAGCAGGAGGTTTACATAAATTTATAAATTGGGATAGGCCTATTTTAACAGATTCTGGTGGGTACCAAGTTTATTCTTTATCAGATAGTAGAAAAATTAAAGAAGAAGGTGTTAATTTTAAATCACATATTGATGGTTCTTCTCATTTTTTTTCTCCTGAATTTTCAATGGAAATTCAAAGAAGTATAGGAGCTGATATTATTATGGCTTTTGATGAATGTACACCATATCCATGTGATTATAATTATGCTAAAAATTCTATGCACATGACCCATAGATGGTTAGATAGGTGTATAAATTGGTTAGAAGATAATCCTGAAAAATATAATTACAAACAAACTTTTTTCCCTATAGTTCAGGGAAGTACATATAAAGATTTACGTAAACAATCAGCAGAATACATTGCAAATGCTGGTGCTGAAGGAAATGCTATTGGTGGATTATCAGTAGGTGAGCCTGCCGATGAAATGTATGAAATGACTCAGTTGGTATGTGATATTCTTCCAAAGGACAAGCCAAGATATTTAATGGGAGTTGGAACACCAATAAATATTTTAGAGAATATTGCTTTAGGTGTTGATATGTTTGATTGTGTTATGCCAACTCGAAATGCAAGAAATGGAATGTTATTTACTGCCCATGGCACTATAAATATTAAAAATAAAAAATGGGAAGATGATTTTTCTCCTATTGATGATATGGCAATTACCTATGTTGATACATATTATTCAAAGGCTTATTTAAGGCATTTATTTGCAGCTAAAGAATATTTAGGAAAACAAATTGCAACAATTCATAATTTAGGTTTTTATTTGTGGTTGGTTCGTGAAGCAAGAAAGCATATATTAGCAGGAGATTTTAACCATTGGAAAAATAAAATGGTAAAACAAATGGATAAGCGATTGTAAGAATAATTAAAATTATAGAAGTTTTTCCTTAGGGGAAAGATTTAGGATGGGATGAAAATTCTTGATAAATACATATTAAAAAAATATTTTACTTCTTTTATCTTTACTTTATTGATATTGATTCCAATTGCAATAGCAATAGATATTTCTGAAAAAGTTGGTAAGTTTTTAAAAGCAGATGATCTGACTTTGAATGAGATTGTAAGAGATTATTATGTAAATTTTACCATAAACTATGGCAATACTTTTATGCCTTTGGCTTTATTTATATCGGTAATTATGTTTACTTCTAAAATGTCAAATAATACCGAAATAATTGCTATTAACAGTTCAGGTATATCTTTTAAAAGATTTTTGAGACCATATATTATTGGTGCTTCTATAATTGCTTTATTTTCTTTGTATTCAAATCATTTTATTGTACCAAAATCTAATAAGGAGTTTGAAAAATTTCAAGAAACCTATTTACGGTCTGCAAATAAAAAAAAGACAAAACGTTCTGTTTCAAAAGTCAATTTACAATTAAGTGATAATGATTATGTATATTTTGGTAGTTTTAATTTTAAGTCTAATAATGGATATAATTTTCGTTATGACCATTTTGAAGGAAATAAACTGAAATATAGATTAAAAGGCCAAACTATTAAATGGATTAAAAAAGATAGTACTTACAGAATAAGTAATTTTGAAAAAAGATATATATATACTAAAAATGACAGTATAGATTCAGGAACTTATTTAGACACGGTCTTTAACTTCCAACCTAAAGACCTATTATATGTTGACTATTTAGCTAAAGAAATGTCATCAATAGATTTATCAACACATATAAAAGAATCACAAGATAGAGGTGTAAAAAATCTTAATAATTATAAAGTTGAATTATATAAACGTACAAGTTTACCAATATCATCTTTTGTATTAACACTCATCGCCGTTACTTTAGCTTCTAAAAAAAGAAGAGGTGGTATAGGTGTAAATTTGGCAGCAGGAATAAGCTTAATGTTTATTTATGTTTTTTTTATGAAAGTTTCTGAAGTATTAGGCTCAACTGCTGAATCATCACCTTTTATTATGGTTTGGATGCCTAATCTAATTTTTGGAACCTTAGCTTTATTTTTGTACAGACAACATGCTAAATGATAAATTAAAAAATCAATTACATCTTCATTTTATTGTTTTTATTTGGGGGTTTACAGCAATACTTGCTGCATTGATAAGTATTGATGCCATATCTCTTGTTTGGTTTCGTGTTTTAATTGCTTCAGCAACTTTATTTATATTTTTAAAAATTAAAAAAATACCTTTTGATGAAAAATCGGGTGACTTAATAAAATTATTTCTTGGTGGAGTACTTATAGCTATTCATTGGATAACTTTTTTTCATGCAATTAAAATTTCGACAATTTCAACTACACTAATTAGTATGTCGTCAAGTGCTTTTTTTGTAGTATTACTTCAACCATTATTTGGTAATAAAAAGATTTCTTTATTTGAACTTCTTTTAGCAGTTATTACAATTATTGGATTTGTAATAATATTTAATGTTGAAAAAGTACATACAAAGGGAATTATTTATGCGTTGATCTCAGCTTTTCTACTAGCAGTTTTTTCAATTTACAATAGTAAATTGGTTAAAAATTATAGAGCCAGTAAAATTGCATTTTATGAATTATTTTTTGCATTTTTATTTGTTACCATAGTATTATTCATTAAAGGTTCTTTTAATGTTTCTTTTTTTGAATTATCTAAATTTGATTGGATATTTATAACTATTTTGGCTACAATATGTACAGCATATCCTTTTGTAGTTGCAACTGATTTATTAAAAAAAATGAGTGCTTTTACTATTGTTTTAACTAATAATTTAGAACCGGTTTATGGTATTGTTTTAGCTGTTATAATATTTGGAGATAAAGAAAAAATGAGTTTTCAATTCTATATTGGTGCTGTATTAATATTTTTTAGTGTATTATTGAACGCTTTTATTAAAAATAACCTATTTAGATTAAGATTTAAAAAGTAATTAAATTAATTGGTCAAAGTTTATATATTTGTAATCTTAATCCAAAATATAAAACCGAAAACAAATATTTTTTGGTTTAAAAATACAACTCAAATAAAAATGGAATATTTAGATTTTGAATTACCTTTAAAAGAGTTAGAAGAACAACTGCAAAAATGTTTATTGATTGGTGAAGAAAGTGATGTTGATGTAAGTGAAACTTGTAAAAAAATAGAAATAAAATTAGAAAGTACCAGAAAAGAAATTTTCAAAAACCTAACTGCTTGGCAAAGAGTTCAGTTGTCTAGGCACCCTTCAAGGCCATATACTTTAGATTTTATTAATGCACTCACCAAAGGCACATTTATGGAATTACATGGTGATAGAAATGTTAGAGACGATAAAGCAATGATTGGTGGTTTAGGAAAAATTGGAAATCAATCATATATGTTTATTGGTCAGCAAAAAGGGTATAACACTAAAACTCGTCAATATCGAAATTTTGGAATGGCTAATCCTGAAGGATATAGGAAAGCTTTACGATTGATGAAAATGGCAGAAAAATTTGAGATTCCTGTTTTAGCTTTAATTGATACACCAGGCGCATATCCGGGATTAGAAGCAGAAGAAAGAGGTCAAGGTGAGGCCATTGCTCGTAATATTTTTGAAATGACTAAGCTAAAAACTCCAATTATAACAGTTATAATTGGTGAAGGTGCTTCAGGTGGAGCTTTAGGCATAGGTGTTGGAGATAAGGTATTTATGTTAGAAAACACTTGGTATACTGTAATTTCACCTGAATCTTGCTCATCAATTTTATGGCGTAGTTGGGAATACAAAGAAGTTGCTGCAGAAGCATTAAAGCTTACATCAAAAGATATGATTAAATTGAAATTGATTGATGGAATTATAAAGGAACCACTTGGAGGAGCACATTCAGATAGAGAAAAAACTTATAAATCAGTTGAATTGGCGATAAAAAAAGCTTACGCGGAATTAAAAAAATTAACAATTAAAAAATTGATTGAAATGCGTATGGATAAATATGCAAATATGGGTGTCTATAATAACTAATCTTAAATTAAAACATTATTTAAATTTGTAATATATCCTATTTTTAATTAACTTTATTTAAAGATTTTAGGATATGAAAATACTTTCGGCCAAGCAGATTTATCAAGCAGATCAAGCAACTATCCTTAATAAACCTATTTCTTCAACAGATTTGATGGAATATGCAGCTACAAATTGCTTTCATTGGATAGAAAAATATCTTAATAATGAAAATCAAAAAATTCATATTTTTTGTGGAATAGGAAATAATGGAGGAGATGGATTGGTAATAGCTAGGAAGTTAATTCAATCAAATCATCAGGTTAAAACTTACATTGTAAATTTTAGTGAAAAGCGAAGTAAAGACTTTGCAATTAATTATGAACGATTAATACAAATCAATCATCAACCAATTGAGTTAAATTTTGTTAATCAATTTCCAATAATTGAGAGTCATGAAATTATTATTGATGCAATATTTGGTGTAGGTTTAACAAGATCTCCTAAAGGATTTGTAAAAGAAATAATTCAAAATATTAATGAGTCTGAGTCAAAGATTATTTCTATTGATTTTCCTTCAGGTTTATTTTCAGAATTATCTGTAACAGATAAAGATTCTGTTATTAAATCAACACAAACACTTACTTTTCAAAACCCTAAACTAGCCTTTTTGTTACCTGAAAATCAAAGTTTTTGTGAAAGTTGGCATATATTAGACATTGGTTTAAATGTGAATTTTATAGAAACCTTAAAAACTAAACATTCTATAATCAACATAAACCAAATCAAATCTATTTATAATCCTAGACTTAAATTTTCACATAAAGGTACTTATGGTCATAGTTTAATAATTGGTGGAAGTTTTGGGAAAATTGGAGCAGTAGTTTTAGCATCAAAAGCTGCTTTAAAAATAGGTAGTGGATTGGTTTCGGCTTATATTCCTAAATGCGGTTATCAAATTGTTCAAACTGCAAACCCAGAAGTAATGGTTGAAGTTGATGATGAAAAATATTTACAGTATTTTAATTATAAAACAATACCAAATGTTATAGGTATAGGTGTTGGTTTAGGAACACATTTAAAAACACACACAGGTTTCGCTAATTTTTTAAAGAGCAATAAAAATCCTTTGGTAATTGATGCTGATGCGCTAAATATTTTAGCAAAACATGATGAATTACTTTCGTTGATGCCAAAAAATACTGTATTAACACCTCACCCAAAAGAATTTGAACGTCTAATAGGGAAATGGAAAAATGATTATGATAAGCTAGATAAATTACTTGAATTTTCTATAAAATATAATTGTATTATTGTGTTAAAAGGAGCATACACCGCAATAGCTTATGAAGATCAGATTTATTTTAATACTACGGGAAATCCTGCATTAGCAACTGCAGGAAGTGGAGATGTTTAAACCGGGATTATAACAGGACTTATCGCACAAAATTATTCACCAATAGATGCGAGTATTTTAGGAGTTTATTTACATGGAAAAACAGCTGATATAGCCATTAAAGATAATTTTACTAAAGAAACTTTCACAGCTTCTGATTGTATAAATTATTTTGGTAAAGTATTTAAAGAATTATAAGTTATTGGTATAAAATTTGTTATAAGAATAGTAAACTATAAA